>JAWOEP010000266.1:0-32416 GCA_046482705.1 Desulfotignum sp. | reverse complement strand
ACCGTGTCAGTACCCATCCGCTTTTCTGGTCATCTGTCTGCACCATGGACCAGTCATCCTGGTACTCGAGTATTTCAAGCCTGGTGCCTGATACCAGCATGGCCACTATTTTATGTTCCACTCCCGGTCCTGTGCGCATGGTGATTTTGGTAACCGGACTTACATAGACTTCCTGTGCACATACCCCAGATGCCCATCCCCATAAACAGATGATAAAAAATATTTTGATCGGTTTTATCATGGCACTATACATTATACTCCTGTTTCTGATTTTATGATTATTTCTCTTATCCATTACCATTGCAGTTTTGCTTTATCAACCGCAAAAACCCTTATCTGGATATTTGTCCTTACAATTGCCACACCCGCAGGCCGGTTTCAACCGATATTTTTTACCCCTGGCATACGAAAATCATTTCAAACTTGGGAAAGATATGGGTATAAACAAAAATTAATACCTGTTTTTTAAAAAAACAGGCGCTTGCTGACAACAGCGTACAATCAAATGATCCCCAAAAAAAGGAGATGTACAATGCAGAGCCCCGAGTGGCAAACCCCCTACTGGCCGGAAGGTGTGGCACATGACGTGACCGATTACCACTATCCTCTCACCCGGATCCTGGACAACAGCGCACAAAAATACCCTGACAATGTGTATACCATTTTTAACGGCGCTTTCAGGACCTATGCCCAGGTAAAAGACACAGCAGACAGAATAGCCACTTTTCTTGCAGACAAAGGCATTGAACAGGGAGACAAGGTAGCTATTTTTCTTCCCAACATACCGCATTTTCCCGAGGTGCTTTTCGGAATCCTGAAAGCCGGTGCTGTGGCAGTCAACTGCAATCCGGTATACACCCCGGCAGAGCTTAACTACCAGCTTAAGGACTCGGAATCCAAAATGGTATTCTGCATGGACCATCCCATGTTTTACGCCAACACGGTGGAAGCCGTTAAAGGCACAGGGATTGAAACTGTCATTGTCTGCAATATCAAATCCTATCTGCCGAAAATCAAGGCGTTTCTGGGAGGGCTTCTGGGAAAAATCCCCAAGGCGGACAAACATGAACCCGGGCATGTGCTGTTTGATGACATTGTGGCATCATACAGCCCCGACCCGCCCCAAATTGATATTGTGCCTGAAGAAGAAACAGCGGTAATGCTGTACACCGGCGGCACAACCGGTGTGCCCAAGGGAGCGGAACTCACCCATACCAATTTCACCTATAACCTGGAAGCGTGTGAAGAATACTTCCGGCTGGTCCATGAACCGGGGGGGGAACCGGAAAAAATGCGCCACGGCGGATATCACACCTACCTGGGGGTGCTGCCCTGGTATCACAGCTTCGGTATCACCAGTGCTCTGCTTTTCAGTGCATTATCCGCCAGCCGGCTCATCTGTATTCCTGATCCCCGGGCAGGTAATCCGCCCTTCACCGGTGTTCTGGAAGCGGTACAAAAATACCGCCCCACATTTATAACCGCAGTTCCCACCATATTTGTGGCATTTACCAACCATCCCCACCTGGACAAATACGATATCACCTCCCTCATGGGATGCCTGTCAGGAGGCGCACCCCTGCCGCCTGACGTGTGCCGGCAGTTTGAGGAAAAAACCGGATCCATTATTTTTGAGGCTTACGGACTGACAGAAACCGCCCCTGCCGCCTGCATCAACCCCTCATTCAAAGAAACCAGAAAAATCGGCTCCATCGGCTTTCCTTTGCCGGGCACAGATGTAAAAATCGTTGCCCTGGATGACAGCACCAGAGAACTGCCCAGAGGAGAAGACGGGGAGCTTGCCATCTGCGGTCCCCAGGTCATGAAAGGGTACTGGAAAAGACCGGATGCCAATGAAGCGGTCTTTGTCACCATTGACGGCAACCGCTATTTTCTCACAGGCGATATCGGCAACATCGACAAGGACGGGTACATCACCATCACGGACCGCAAAAAAGATATGATCATTGTGGGCGGGTTCAATGTATACCCCAGGGAAGTGGAGGATATTCTCTACACCCACCCCAAGGTGGAACTGGTGGCAGTGGTGGGGGTGCCTGATGAAAAAAGCGGAGAAAAAGTCAAGGCCTTCATCAAGTGCAAACAGGGTCAGACCGCCACAAAAGAGGAGATCGACGCCTTTTGCAAGGAGAACATGGCCGGGTACAAGCGGCCCAGATACATTGAATTCAGAGAGGAAATCCCTGTATCCAATGTGGGCAAGGTGCTGCG
The DNA here is from genome assembly GCA_046482705.1 of Desulfotignum sp. Classification (GTDB taxonomy): domain Bacteria; phylum Desulfobacterota; class Desulfobacteria; order Desulfobacterales; family Desulfobacteraceae; genus Desulfotignum. The sequence continues at coordinate 30,184 of JAWOEP010000266.1, read as the reverse complement.
CCGAGTACTCCGGGACGAAGAGGTCAGCGGGTAATGATGTGGACTGCCTCTGCTGCCAGGGTCAGTCCGAATATGCCGGGTATCCAGGGAATGGTGCCGATGGCCGGGCGTTTCCGGCCATGACCGGTGCCGTTCCCCGGATCCTGTGCGCCTTCGTCAGGCAGGGCATGGGCATCCGGTGACAGAACCGGGGGTTCAAGGGAGTATACGCACCAGATCCCCGTGAACACCCCCCGGCGGTGCAGCCGCCGGCGCACCACCCGGGCCAGGGGACAGACGCTGGTTTCAGCTATATCCCCGGTTCTGATCAAAGACACATCCATCCGGCCGCCGGCCCCCATGGAAGAAACTATCTTCAGGTCCATCTGCCTGGCAGCAACCAGCAGGTTGACCTTGGAATTAAGACCGTCAATGGCATCCACCACCACATCCAGATCTGCCGACAACAACCCTCCAAGGCTGTCAGCATTGACAAAAGTATCACAAATTTCCACATCACAGGCAGGATTGATGTCCAGAACCCGGGATCTGGCAGTCTTTGCCTTTTTCTGCCCCAGCGTGGAGTGCAGGGCAAAAAGCTGCCGGTTGATATTGGAAACATCCACCCGGTCAAAATCCACCAGGCGCAGATGTCCCACGCCGGATCTGGCCAAAGCTTCGGCGGCATACGACCCCACCGCCCCCAGACCGAACACCGCAACCCTGGACTGGCCCAGTTTTTCCACGGCATATTTGCCCATCAGGCGGATGGTTCTGTCAAACTGATTCATAATCGATTATTTGAATCCTGTTTTTCACAAAAGTTTTTATGCCTGCCCAAAGACGGGGGCAAATATCTCCAGGGCATTGGCATAGGCCTGGCGGACAAAATCCGGTACCGGCACACCGGCCCGGAACGCAGCAATCTGTGCGATGGCCGGCAGGTTTTTGGGCTCATTGAGACCATGCGCCTCCTGATCAGATATACTGGGGTATATATCAGGGGTATCTGTTTCCAGCAGATACCGTTCCTGAGATACCGCTTTCAGGGCATTCACCACTTTTTTCGCCCCGGGCCGGGTCACGGATCCGGAAAAGGAAATATACAGGTTGTACCGCTCCAGCAGCACTGCCAGGTCTGCTGATCCGGAAAAAGAATGCACCAGTCCCGGCGTTTTCAGGGGGCCTGTTTTTTTCAGCAGCCTGATAAAGGCATCCCAGGCCTTTCTGATGTGAATGTTGATGGGCCGTTCCAGATCCCGGGCCAAAGACAGGTGACCGGCAAACACCTCTATCTGCCGGTCTCTGTCTGCGTTTTTGTCCATGAAATCCAGCCCGGTTTCTCCCACCCCGCCGGCAGTGGCTGCCACCTGGTCCCCCAGCACCTGCTGCCAGCCGGATGACAGAGAATCCAGAAACCAGGGATGGATCCCGTAACAGGGAAAAACAGTGTTATACCGATCTGCCAGAGACTTTGTGGCGGCAAAATTTTCTTCCATGGTGGCGCAGGTCACCATACGGGTCACCCCTGCAGCTTCAGCCCGTTGCACAATACCGGGAACATCCTGTGCAATCCTGTGGTCATGCAGATGGCAATGGGCATCCACATACTGCAGGGTTTGTTCAGATGATGCAGATGCCATGATCAGGTGCTTTCCTTTAGAATTATTTCACAGATATCAGCCACGGTCTGCACAGCCGTTTTTATGTCCCACCGGATTTTGTCCCTTTCCCCGACCCGGTTGGAGGCAGCCCGGATCTCCACCATGGGCACCTGGTACAGGGCAGCCACATGGGCTGCGGCAGCACCTTCCATGGATTCCATTACCGGCGAAAACGCCTGTGACAGGGCAGCGGCTTTTTTAAAGGAACCGGTAATGGCGGATACCGTGACAAACGGTCCCTGGATCACACGGCGGCCCAAGGATTCTGCCAGCAGAGATGTGCAGGATCCAGCCAGATCCGGGTCCAGCACATACACGCCCTGTCTGGACATTTGCTGTCCGGCAACCAGGTCAAAAGGCAGCGGATCCAAAGGCATATGAGAATGACGGGCGCCAGGCAGAGACACTGGACCCGGCAAAGGACCGGTGCTTTCCGGATGGTTCCGGTGCTTTCTTAGTGCTGTGTCATGCAGCGGGCTTTGCATGGTTTGGGGAGCTGTGTCAGTCCCATGGCCTGAGACTGTCCGGCAGCGATCCACCCCTGCATGAATATAGGTATCTGTGACTGCCACTGCAGCATCCCCCGGGTTCAGGCCGTTGCCGTCAAACACCCCGGCAATGCCCGTATGAAGGATGAATGCGGGCAAAAACCGTTCCAGGCAGGCGGTAAGGGCCCGGGCTGCATTAAATACCCCCGGCCCGGATATGACCAGGTCCCAGGATTGAAGCGGGCTGGAAAACACCGCAAGCCCTTTGTGGGATTTGTCTGTAAAACCGGCCGGGTTCCGAAAACCGGCCGGGTTCCGGTCCAGGAATGCCGCCATTTCCAGCCGGGTGGCACAGAGAATCAGAACCTTACCTGCCATGGCATCACAATGACAGATGGTGGTGAAGGGCGGACAGAGCCATGTGGTACCCGAAATGACCGAATCCGGTGATCTGGCCGGTCACGATATCCGACAGCAGGGATGTATGGCGGAACGGTTCCCTTTGGTAGATATTGGACAGATGCACCTCCACTTTCGGGCAGGAAACCATCACCAGGGCATCTCTCAAAACCACGCTGGTATGGGTCAGCCCCCCCGGATTGATGATCATCCCGGCAGGGGGCTGGTCAACCATATGTTGAAGCCGGTCCACCAGTGCCCCTTCGTGATTGGACTGGAAAAAATACAGGGACAGCCCCAGGGGTTCTGCTGCGGCTGTCAGTTCCCGGTTTATCTGTTCCAGGGTGCGGGAGCCGTAAATATCCGGCTCCCGTTTTCCCAGCATGTTCAGGTTGGGACCGTTGATCACAAAAATATCAGGCATTGGCAGCTGCGGTGAATCCCAGATCAAACGCCTTGAGATTCACATCCAGAAATGCCGGTTTGACCCGGCGTTTGACCGCCTCTTCCACAACCTTCCGATCAAACCCCAGGGCCCCGGTCTGGACCAGGGCACCCACCAGCACGATATTGACACTCATGGGACTGCCCGCTTCCTTTGCCAGGGACATGGCATCAATGGCCACCAGTCCGGCGGTCTTGGCTGTGATCAGTTTTTTGATCTGTTCCACATCCGGATAGGTGCCCATCCCCACAGACACGGTAAAGGGCGGCACAGGGGCTGTATTGGTGATCACCCGGGTATCTTTGCTGCACCGTTTGATGGCCCGCAGGGTTTCCGCCGGCTCGAATCCCACCAGGATGTCGGCTTCTCCGTCAGAAATAATGGAACTTTGGGCATCTCCGAATACAATGGCGGATTCCACGACACCCCCCCGCTGGGCCATGCCGTGAATTTCACTCATGCGTACCGGTACCCCGGCAAGCAGCGCAGCATCCCCGAGGACCTTGGATGCCAGAAGGTTACCCTGTCCACCGACGGCTACAATAATCAATCTGGTTGTTTCCATATGTTCAATATCCTTGTTTTAGGGGTTATTCCTTCAGGGGACGGATGGCATTCTCCGGACAGATCTGGGCGCAGACGGCACAGCCCACACAGGTGTTGGCATCGATGGCCACCCGGTTGTTTTCGTCCAGGTAAAAAGAAGGACAGGCAATGGTGGTGATGCAGTCCTTGTGGTCCTTGCATTTGGCGGATACCACGAAGGGCCGGGAAGTCTTCAGTTTCAGGCTTTTGGCATACAGCGCACAGGGTTCCTGGGAGATGATCACGGACACCCCTTTGAAAGCCAGGGCCTCTTTGATGGTGTCAATGCTCTTTTTCACCTTGAAAGGCTTGATAATGGAAACATGTTCAACCCCCAGTGCCTTTACCAGCTGTTCGATATTGACCCGTCCGTGCCCGGACAGGCCCAACAGCTCCATGTCCACACCGGGATGGGGCTGGTGACCGGTCATGGCCGTGGTATCGTTCTCCAGAATGACCAGGGTGAAATTGTGGTTGTTGAACACGGCATTCACCAGGCCGGTGATGCCGGAATGGAAAAAGGTGGAATCGCCGATAAAGGACACCACTTTCTGGTCCGTGGCTTTACCGAACCCGCAGGCCGAACTCACTGAAGACCCCATGCAGATCACAAAATCCCCCATGCTCAATGGCGGCAGAAATCCCAGTGTGTAGCAGCCGATATCCGTGGGACAGATCACATCCATCTCTTTGGCTGCCTGTTTGATTTCATAGAACGTGGCCCTGTGGGAACAACCCGAACACAGGTTGGGAGGCCGCATGGGTATTTCCGGCACATCCGAGGTATCCACAGCACTCTTCGGGGTATAGGAAACATTGAAAAAGGCAGCCATCTTTTCCCGGACCATGGCTGGATCATATTCAAACAGCCGGGAAAACAGGTCATCGGATTTGCCTTTGATGGGAATGGTGATCCCTTCTTCCTGGGCAAAGGCTTTTACTGCCTCTTCCATAAAAGGCTCACCTTCTTCCACCACCAGCACTTTTTCACACCCTGCCAGAAACTTTTTGATCCGTTCCTCGGGCATGGGGTTTGAAAATCCCATGCGCAGGATTCTGGTGCGGTCTGTCAGTCCCAGGTCCATGACCGCATCTTCGGCATAATGAAAACTCACCCCGTTGGTAATGATCCCCAAAGGCCCCTCTCCCTGAACAATGTTAAATGAAGAGGTTTCAGACATTCGGGCCGCGGTTTTGAGTCTTTCCAGCAGTTTGACATGCAGTCCCCTTGACACGGCCGGTACGGTGACACAACGCTGGGGATCCCGGACAAACCGGCCCTGTGTTTTTCTGGGTGTCATCTCCCCGAAAGTCACAAATGCGCTGGAGTGGTTGATGCGGGTGGTGGTGCGCAGGAGCACCGGCTGTTTCAAGGATTCGGACAGATCGAAAGCTTCCTTGATCATCTCCTTGGCTTCCGCAACGGACGAGGGTTCCAGCATGGGCAGGCCACCGAACTTGGCATAATACCGGTTGTCCTGCTCATTCTGGCTGGAAAACATGGCAGGGTCATCTGCACTGAGAATCACCATGCCGGCGGTTACCCCCACATAGGCCAGTGTCATCAGCGGATCCGCCGCCACGTTGAGCCCCACATGCTTCATCATGCAAAACGTGCGAAGACCGGAGTTGGCAGCGGCTGCCGCTACTTCAAGGGCCACTTTTTCATTGGTGCTGTACTCAAAATAGAGGTCTGATTCCCGGGACATCTGAAAAAGATTCAAAGAGATTTCAGATGAAGGGGTTCCGGGGTAGGTGGTGGCAAAAGCCACACCAGCTTCCACAGCCCCCCTTGCAATGGCTTCATTTCCCAGGAGCATGATTTTCTCGCCCGGGCTGTCCTGTAAAAGTTTGTGCATTGGTCCTCCTTGTTTTTGGCGTGGATTACGCGTATAGCTTTTCCGCAGTTTCAAGGGAAGCAGCATATCCCTTGAAACCGTCAAGATCTTCGCACGACTGTATGGCACCGGAAGCAAAAAATCCTTCCACCATGCTTTTTTCCCCATGGCGGATCAACCCCATGAACAGCACCGGTATCAGGCTGATATTGGATTTTCCGGTTTCAACGGCAAATGCTGATGGCTGTGCTGACTGGTACACGGCGAAAAGCGGGGTGGATACCGGCATAATCTGAACAATTTCAGGGTAATGGTGATGGGAATGATCATGGCTGTGGTTGCACATGGATGGCACCTCTCAATTTGGCTTGTGGTTTCGTTTTTAAAGCAGACCAGACTGCTGCAGATTTCTGTTTATAGCTTTATTGCAGCCGTCATATGGCTATGCCTTTATCGGTATGTATAATATAACGAATCTGTTTGGCAAGAAAAACCTCGTGACTTATCCCATTTTTCTTTTTCACTCCAGGATAGCTTTGAGGTCTTTTTTGATCATTTGGCTGTCTGCCTGCTTTTTTTAAGGATTTTAAACAAATATGCAATGCAGCTAAAACAGCCCCCGGTCAAACCCCCGGTACTGGACAGCCTCTGCCACATGTCCGCTTTGTATATCCGGACAATCGTCAAGATCGGCAATGGTCCGGGCCACTTTTAAAATGGAATGACATGCCCGGGCGGAGAGCATCAGGTTATCTGATGCCTGTGCCAGTAAACGTTCTCCATCTTTATCCACATGGCAGTAATGGTGAACATCCTGACTGCCCATGCGGGCGTTGCAAAAAATTGGTGCCGAGGCAAAACGCTGGATTTGTATCTGCCGGGATTTTTCCACCCGGTGGCGGACAGCCAGGGATTTTTCAGATTTCTTGGGATTAACAAGTGCGCTGAATTCAACCCGGGGTACTTCCACCTGAATATCCAGCCGGTCCACCAGAGGACCTGATATTTTCGACCGGTAGGCCTGAATCCTGGTGTGGCTGCAGGTGCAGGTATTGCCGGGCTCAGACAGATATCCGCAGGGGCAGGGATTCATGGCTGCCACCAGCATGAACTGGCAGGGGAAAACTGCTTTGATACCTGCCCGCGCAATGGTCACTTTTCCGTCTTCAAGGGGTTGTCGCAGCACTTCCAGTACGTTTTTTTTAAACTCAGGCAATTCATCCATAAACAGGACCCCGTGATGGGCCAGGCTGATCTCACCGGGAAGCGGTCTGGCACCGCCGCCCACAAGCCCTGCATCTGAAATGGTATGATGCGGGGCCCTGAAAGGCCGGCTTGCGGACTCTTTTTTCCAGGTTTCCAATCCCCCCACCACAGAATAAATGCGTGCCACTTCCAGGAGTTCCTCAAAGGAAGGAAAGGGCAAAATAGTAGCCAGCCGCTTGGCCAGCATACTTTTGCCGGATCCGGGAGGGCCGGTCATCATCAGATGATGCCCGCCGGCAGCGGCTATTTCCAGGGCACGTTTGGCATGTGCCTGGCCCTGTACATCAGACAGATCCACATCCGAACCCCTGGCAAAGGCTTTTTGCATAAATTTTTTATCCCGCGCAAAAGGGACAATTGCTGTATGCCCGGCAAAAAAATCCACCACTTGACTCAAACTGGTAACTCCCAGTACGTCAAGCCCTTCCACCATGGCAGCCTCATCTGCATTTTTTGCCGGTACAAGCACGCCCTTGAACCCCTGTTCCCGGGCTGTCAGTGCCAACGGCAGTATGCCGCGTACCGGTTTGACCCGGCCATCAAGGGATAATTCACCAGAGAGTAAATAAGGCACCATCCCATCGGCCGGAACAAGCCCCGAGGCGGCAAGTATGGCTAGAGCCACCGGCAGATCCAACCCTGAGCCGGTCTTTTGCACATCTGCCGGGGCCAGGTTCACCACCACCCGGTCCATGGGAAAACTGTAACCGGAATTGTTCACCGCAGCCCGCACCCGTTCCTTGCTTTCCCTGACAGAGGCTTCGGCCAGGCCCACCATCTGAAAAACCGGCAGTCCCATGGAAATATCCGCTTCCACATCCACCACAAAGGCATCAATCCCGTTAAGGGAACAGGAGCTTGTTTTTGCGATCACAAATCACCTTTAATTTTATCAGTTTATCCGTATTTATCAAAATTTGCTCCTGAACCAAAGAAATTTCTTATTTGTTTTGCTTTGTTTATTAAAATCAGGTATATATAGCCCACATTTTCACAGACCTTAATATTTTAAGAAAGCACTTATGGATACAGCCTTCAGGCAGCAAACCCTGGCACAGAATGTTGCCCTGTCCGGGACCGGGGTCCATTCAGGGAAAAAAAACAATATCATGGTAAAACCGGCCATGGAAAACCACGGGATCAAATTCCGGCGGGTGGATCTGCCCGGAACCCAGGAGATACCGGCCCTTTTCAAACGTGTGGTAGATACCAGCCTGGCAACGGTTTTGGGGATAAACGGTGCCATTGTCTCCACCATAGAACACCTTATGGCAAGCTTTGCCGGGCTTGGGATCGACAATGCCCTGGTGGAAATGGATGAATATGAAATGCCCATCATGGACGGCAGTGCAAAAGAATTCACCCGGGCGTTTACCGCAGCCGGTATCGTGGCCCAGCGCCTGCCCAGACATTTTATTATTGTAAAAAAACCCATCCGGGTGCAGGATCAGGACAAATTTGTGGAGGTCCAACCGGCCCCCTGTTTTAAAATCACCTGTTCCATTGATTTTGACCGGTGTTTTATTGGAAAGCAAAGCCTAACCTTTGACCGGGCAAAAAATAATTTTGAAAAAGAGATCAGCCATGCCAGAACCTTTGGGTTTATCCAGGACCTTGAATTATTGAAAAAATTCAGTCTGGGAAAGGGCGGAAGTCTTGACAACGCCATTGTGATTGATAAAGATAGAATCTTGAATCCGGAAGGACTGCGCTATCCGGATGAATTTGTCCGGCACAAACTGCTGGACAGCCTAGGGGATTTTTCCCTGCTGGGGATGCCCATTCAGGGCCATATTATTACCCATAAATCGGGCCATACCCTGAACCACATGTTCATAAAAAAACTGCTAGACAACAAAGATGCATGGGAAACCGGGCCTGCAACCATGGAACTGGATATTGAAACATGACAACAAAAATGCTGCAGCATGCAAAACAGGCCTGCATTTTTCTAATTTTCATCGGCTTTTTTCAAGTATGTACACCGGTCATTGTCCAGGCGGACAGTGACCCGGTTTTAACCAACATCAAGCTGGCCAACACCCGGGACGACCTGCTCACCTATTTTGAAATAAAAAATGCATTTACGGAAAAGATCACCCGGGCGGTACAAAACGGTATTCCCACAACCTTTTCTTTTTATATATCTTTGTATAAGACCAGTGATACCTGGGTGGACAAAAAAATAGCTGACATTGAAATCACATCCAGCATAAAATACAACTCATTGAAACAGGAATATGCGGTTGTCCGCCCCTGGAAAGATGAAAAACCTTCTGTTACACAATCCTTTGAAGAAGCCGAAAACTGGATGACAAATATTGACAATCTTGCGGTAATTGCACTCAAACATCTGGTAAAAGGAGAAAAATACCAGATCAGGATAAAAGCCAAGCTGGCCAGGGTCACCCTTCCTTTCTCCCTTCATTATGTTTTCTTTTTCGTATCTTTCTGGGATGTTGAAACAGACTGGTACCTGATTAATTTTACATATTAACCATAATTGTCTCTACCTTTGGCTGCCACATGACAGATGCCGTGGAAAATGCAAAACAAAAACGCTCCCGCCGGAAAAAAGAAGGGTTTTTCATCCTTGCCATTCTGGTGGCAGTGGCTTTCCTTACACTGATTGAAACACGGATTACGCCCTTTGGTACGGATTTTCCGCTTTCCAGTACCGTTTTGATGTTTATTCTCATCAATATCAACCTGCTTTTGCTTTTAACATTACTGCTGCTGGTTTTCCGGAACCTGGCAAAACTGTATTACGAAAAAAAAAAAAATGTTTTCGGTTCCAAGCTGAAAACCCGGCTGATCACCTCTTTTGTGATTCTGGCTCTGGTCCCCACCACGGTATTGTTTTTTTTCTCCATTCAGTTTATTTCCACCTCCATTGCATTCTGGTTCAATGCACCAGTGGAACAGACCCTGGAAAACTCTCTGGCTGTGGGACAAAAACTATATAACTATATTGAAGAAAAAGATGTTTTTTTCGCCAGGCGTGCTGCTTTTCAAATCGATTCCAGAAAACTGCTGGAAAAAGAAAACCACAATGAACTTAACCGCTATACCCAGGTTATCCAGCGCGCATTCAACCGCCATGCCGTAGAGGTCTACACCCCGGATGCCAAACGGGTGAGTCTGTCTCTGGCCAATGAACTGGAACCTCTTTATTTCGGACTTCTGACCACATCGGATTTGAACAAAATGTCAGGAGAAAAAGTCAGCACCACTATTTATCAGCCCATAGACCAGGGGGAGTTTTTGCGCACCGTGTCCACCATTCCCTTTGATACGTCACCGGATAAAGTATTGGGCTATATTGTAGTAACTACCCTGATATCCAGGGATCTGTCAGAAAATCTCACCGCTATTTTAGATGGCATGGAAGAATACCATCAGCTGAAACTCACCAAAAAACCGGCCCAGATTTCCTATTATATTGCCTTGTCCATCGTGGCCCTGCTGGTTGTTTTCTGCGCCATCTGGTTCGGATTTCAGCTGGCCAAATCCATTACTGTTCCCATTATGAAATTTGCCGAAGGCACCCGGCGGATTTCTGAAGGAGACCTCAAATATCAGATTGATTTTGAAACAGATGATGAAATCGGTACCCTTATCAAGTCATTCAATTCCATGACCGCCCAGCTGGCTGCCGGCAGAGAACAGATTGCCCTGTCCAGGGAAATGCTGAAACAGCAGAACGCAGAACTGGAAAAAAGCAGACAGTACATTGAAATCGTCTTACAAAATATCTCCGCCGGCGTTGTCTCCATAAATGACACAGGGGTCATCACCACCATCAACAAATCTGCGGAATCCATGCTGGCCATCAAAAACCGGAATATCATCGGCTGTAACTTCAGGCAGATCCTCACAGGCGAATATCTCCAGATGGCTGACAAGCTCCACGAACAGGCTGCTGCCGGTCAGCATTATATGCAGATACCCATATCTGCCACAGTGTCAGGCACTCCCAAGCATTTTTCCCTCCACTACAGCACCCTGAAAGATCATGCAGGTCACCACATCGGGGCAGTGCTGGTGTTCGATGATGTCACTGAACTGGAAAAAGCCCAGCGCATGGCAGCATGGCGGGAAGTGGCCCGCCGCATCGCCCATGAGGTGAAAAATCCCCTTACCCCCATAAAATTATCAGCCCAGCGCCTCAAACGCAAATACGGCAAAGAAATCAATGACGAGGTTTTTACCAGTTGTGCCGATACCATAGTGGAGCATGTGGACCTGATTCGGAATCTGGTCAACCAATTCTCCACCTTTGCCAAATTTCCGGATGTGAATTTCACCCGGGCAAGAATTGAAAATATTATTCTGGAAACCATTGCCCTGTACAGGGAAGGATTGGAAAACGTTGAGATCACATCCAGATTTGAAGAAAATCTGCCCACACTCAGGCTGGATCACCAGCACATGAAACAGGCATTTATCAATCTTATCGACAATGCCGTATCTGCGGTGAACAAGAACGGTGCCATTGCGATTGATGTTTCTTTTGATACTATTTTGAAAATTGTGAGAATTGAAATTGCAGATACGGGGAAAGGTATATCTGACAAGGAAAAAACCAAACTGTTCGAGCCCTATTTTTCCACCAAGAAAACCGGGATGGGCTTGGGGCTTGCCATTGTAAATTCCATTATTGCAGACCACAGCGGGGTCATACGGGTGCAGGACAACCAGCCGCAAGGTGCAAAATTCATAATTGAACTTCCGGCTGCTTAAGTCTGCCTTGCCCGAAAACAGCACCAGCAACACCAACCGATCCCGGGTAAAAAGAAAGGAAAGTATTTTATGTATCCGGCTGTTTTAATTGTTGACGATGAATCCACAATCATAGAATCCCTTGAAGGTATCCTTTCGGATGACGGATTTGAAGTCATGCATGCATTTAACGGGTATGAAGCATTAAAAAAAATTGAAGCCGAATCTCCTGACATTGTTCTGCTCGATATCTGGATGCCGGGGATGGATGGGATTGAAACCTTAAAGGAAATCAAAAAAAGCTTTCCCAACATCCCGGTGGTGATGATCACCGGCCACGGTTCCATTGAATCGGCAGTGGATGCCACCAAATCCGGAGCCTATGATTTTCTGGAAAAACCGCTGTCCATTGACAAGGTCATGGTCACCATCAACAATGCCCTGAATTTCAGAAAACTGGAAGAAGAAAATCTTTATCTGCGCAAAAAAACCATTGAAAAAAATTCAATTACCGGCACCAGTCCGGCAGTACAAAAACTATATCAGGAGGTCATGTCAGCCTCACCTTCTGATGCCGCCATTCTCATCACAGGAGAAAACGGCACCGGCAAGGAAATGGTTGCCAGAACCATCCACCAGTTCAGCCTGCGGCCGGAAGAACCTTTTATCATTATCAACTGTGCGGCCATACCCGAAGAAACCATTGACAGCGAACTGTTCGGCCATGAAAAAGGTGCTTTTGACAGTGCCCTGTCCAAAAACATGGGAAAATTCGAACTGGCCTCCGGCGGCACTTTGTTTCTGGATGAGGTCGGTGACATGAACATCCATACCCAGGCAAAAATTCTGCGTGCCCTGGAATCCAAGACTTTTCAGCGCATCGGCAGCGGCAGAACCATCCACATGGACGTACGGATCATCGCCTCCACCAACAAGGATCTTGCCGTGGAAATACAAAACGGCAATTTCCGTCAGGATCTGTTTTTCCGACTCAATGTCATTCCCATCCATGTCCCGCCCCTGCGGGAGAGAAAAGAAGATATTCCTTTGCTGGTGGACACCTTCCTGGAAAAACTGGCAAGGCAGTCTTCAGACCCCAAAAAATCCATTTCACCCCAGACCCTGGATCTGCTGGCCGGCTATACCTGGCCGGGAAATGTGAGAGAACTCAAAAACCTGGTGGAACGCCTGACCATTATGGTTAAGGGAAATCACATCGATATCACCGACCTGCCAAATCCTTATAATCCCCAGGTGAAAGCCCCGGCAACAGGGGAACGCAGGCATTTGTTTTCCATCAACAACCTGGATAAGGCCCGGGCCGCTTTTGAAAAAGAATATGTCAAAAGCAAGGTGGAGCAGGCCCGGGGAGATATCCCGGCAGTGGCAAAAACCCTGGGCACCAGCACCCGGTTCATCAAAAAACAGCTTACCTGATCAGGGCCGTCCCATGAGAATCATCAGCGGCACCTGCAGGGGCAGAAAACTTGCTTCCCCGGAAGGCCGGGACATCCGCCCCACTTCCGACCGGATCAAAGAAACCATATTCAACATCCTGGGACCACGGGTAAAAAAGGCCCGGGTTCTGGATCTTTTTGCCGGCACCGGTGCCCTGGGTCTTGAGGCTTTGAGCCGGGGAGCGACCCATGCCGTGTTCGTGGACATATCTGCGGCATCCTGCAGGATTATTCAGCAAAACATTGGTCATTGCAGATTTTTTCAACAATCTTGTGTGATCCCGCAAGATATTTTCATAGATCAGCTTCCTGCATCTGTCACATCCTCCCGCTTTGATCTGATTTTCATGGATCCGCCCTACCACAAAAATCACGTAAAAACCCTTCTTGAAAGACATTGGATCAGCGCGCTTTTATCGGATGACGGTATTGTTGTGGCAGAACATGGTGCAAAAGAAACCCTGCCCGATACCCTGAACGGGCTTGACATTTTCCGGCAAAAAAAATACTCAGGTACAACTGTTTCCTTTTTAACCAGAACCCAGGACCCTGCATGAGGATGACAATGCCCCCCAAAAAAAGAACCGCCATCTACCCCGGATCATTCGATCCCTTAACCAACGGCCATGTGGATGTGATCCAGCGGGCCCTGGAAATTTTTGATGAAGTTATTGTGGCAATCCTCAGGAACCCTTCCAAAAAAGCGTTGTTCTCCACCGAAGAAAGACTGGAAATGATCCGGCAGAGTTTCAACGGCAACAGCGCTTTGAAAGTGGATACCTTTGACGGGCTGCTGGTGGACTATGCCCGCATGAAACATGCTGTTGCCATTATCCGTGGGATGCGGGCCATATCGGATTTCGAAAGCGAGTTTCAGATGGCCCTGATGAACAGAAAACTGCACAAGGATGTGCAGTCGGTATTTCTCATGACCGGTCTCAGGTGGATCTTCACCTCTTCTTCCATCATCAAGGAGGCGGCCCAGTTTGGCGGAGATATCTCGGATATGGTGCCGGAACCGGTGAAACTGAAACTCATGGAAAAATTTCCCCTGCTTGCGGACAAGCTGCAGCAGAACCCCGCGAAAAAAGGTGCCCGGTGACCATGGATCTCTGGCAGCTCCAGATTTTTGTCACCGTGGTGGAAGAAAAGAGCTTTTCAAAAGCCTCCCATACCATCAATTTGTCCCAGCCCACAGTCTCCACCCATATAAAGGAACTGGAACAGCATTTTCAGTGCCGGCTTCTGGACCGGCTGGGCAAAAAAACCGAGCCCACCCGGGCCGGATGGATTTTATTTGAATATGCAAAAAAAATGCTGGCCCTGAAAGACCGAACCGAATCCGCCATGCTGGATTTTATCGGGTGCACCAAAGGCAGCCTGGTCATCGGCGGCAGTACCATCCCGGCCGGCTATATTCTTCCCAGACTCATGGGGCCTTTTGCCAGGGCCTATCCTGATGTATCCGTGTCTTTGTATGCCGGCGATACCCGCCAGATAATTGAAAATGTCAAATACGGCCGGGTGGAGATAGGGGTGGTGGGGGCCCGCACAACAGATACAGCCATTGTTCAGGAAGCACTTCTGGCAGATGAAATGAAACTTATCGTACCCCATGGCCATAAATGGGCCCACCTGTCTGCCATAGACTGGTACAGGTTGACAAAAGAACCTTTTATCGCAAGGGAGCCCGGTTCCGGCACCTGGCAGTCCATATGCAGCAGCATGGCAAATGCCGGATATGACCCCGGACAATTACATCACTGCATCACCATGGGTTCTTCTGTTTCCGTGATCCAGGGGATCCTCAACCATGTGGGGATTTCCATTCTCTCCACCACAGCGGTGGCTGATGATCTGGCAAAAGGCCGGCTGTCTGCGCTGGCCGTGGAAGGTCTGGACCTGAACCGCTTTTTCTATCTGACCCGGGCCAGAAAACGCACCCAGTCGCCCATCTGCAAAAAATTTATTGCCTTTGCACTGCAACACCTTTCAAAGACATGATCCACCTCTTTTCAGCCAACATTTTTCCCCGTAAAAACTTCATTGACAACCCTTGCGTTTTCTGACAAGCTTCGCTGTATAATGAAAGGAAGCAAACGGTTGAACACAATCATTTAGAAACAGGAACACGCCATGATAATAGGACTGGATGTTGGCGGCACGCACACAGATGCGGTTATCCTCAGCAAAAACGGGATTGAAAAAAGCATCAAAGTTCCCACAGACCCTGCTGATCTTTTTAACACGGTACTTTCAGGCTTTACCCGGCTCCTTGCATCCATTGATCCCGGCCAGATCCGACGGGTGGTCATTTCCACCACCCTGACCACCAATGCCATTGTCCAGCAGACCATGGAACCTGTGGGTATGATTGTCTCAGCCGGCCCGGGCATAGATCCGGAATTTTTTCGCACAGGCGACCATTACTATGCGGTTTCCGGCTCCATAAACCACAGGGGACGGGAAAAAGCCCCGGTCAATGAGATACAGATTCAGGACATTGCCGGAAAACTCAAAAATGCCGGTGTGGAATACGTGGGTGTGGTCAGCAAGTTCTGCGTAAGAAACCCTTCCCATGAAATCCTCATCAAGCGGATCCTGAACAAGTATTTCAAACAGGTATTTCTGGGTCACCATGTATCTGGGAACCTGAACTTTCCCCGGCGGATCGCCACCACCCATTTGAATGCCGCTGTATTTGCACTGCACAAATCCTTTTTTGAAGCCGTGAAAAAAAGTCTGGCTGAAAAAGGGTTGACCATTCCCATCCAGATCCTGAAAGCGGACGGGGGTACCATGAGCCTGGAAGCTTCCATGCATTTTCCCGGCCAGACTGTTTTATCCGGCCCTGCAGCCAGTATCATGGGGGCTATTCCCTACGCACCCGAGGACCAGGACGTCATTGTGCTGGATATCGGCGGCACCACTACGGATATCGCTTTTCTGGTGGACAAGGCCCCGCTGCTGGAACCTGTGGGTATCCAGAGGGGCCGCTACAAAAGCCTGATCCGGTCTTTGCGCACAGACTCCAAGGGCATTGGCGGCGACAGCGCCCTGCGGGTCAGGGACAATGTACTTTTCATCGGTCCGGACCGCCAGGGACCGGCCATGGCATTCGGGGGTCCTTTGCCCACGCCCACGGATGCCCTTGTGGTACTGGGGCTCATGGATACCGGAGACCGGGGAAAAGCAGTGGCCGGCATCCACACCATTGCACAGGGACTGGGACTTTCCGATGAGGAGACAGCTGAAAAAGTATTCAAGACCTGCTGTACCATTATTTTGAAAAAAACCTTTGAAATGATTGATCAGATCAATACACAGCCGGTGTATACAGTGCATGATTTTCTGGAAGGGTATAAACTCAGTCCCCAGAAGATCCTCCTGCTTGGAGGACCGGCCCCTTATTTTGCAGAAAAAATCCAAGACCTTTATCAGATCGACACCCTCGCGGTTCCGGACTCCGCCGTTGCCAATGCCATCGGGGCAGCCCTGGCCAGAACCACCTGTGAGGTTTCCCTGAATGCAGACACGGAACAGGGTATTGTCACCGCCCATGAAGAAGATTTTGCTGAACCCATCTCAAAAACCTTTTCCGAAGATGAACTCATGGAAACCGCCTACAACCTGCTGCAGGAGAAAGCCATCAACTCGGGTGCAGACCCGGAAAATATGGATGAGGTGGAGGTGGTGGAGTATCAGAAGTTCAATATCGTGAGAAATTTTTCACCCAGGGGAAAAATATTCCGCACCAAGATGCAACTCAAACCGGGCCTGATCAAGGGCTTTGAAAAGATGTTACACCAAAGAGGAAATCATGCTGAAAGCAATGCATAAAACTGGGCTGGTATTTTTTCCCGCCTTTGACTGGGCAATCGATCCCACCCATCCGGAACGGGAAGAGCGGCTTTTGTACACCCAGGACCAGGTCACGGAAGAAGGCATTTTTGATATTCCGGGAATTATTGAATACAAACCTGCCCTGGCAACCCCCAAAGATATCCAGCGGGCACAGTTCTGTGTGCCGGATGAAGAGACCATCACCACGGAATCCCATCTCATCAGCGCCGGCGGGGCCAAGGTTATTGCCGATGCGGTCATGGGCAAAGAGGTCCAGAACGGATTCGCCCTGGTGCGGCCCCCTGGACACCACTCCATGCGGGTATCCCACGGAGGACGGGGATTCTGCCACATCAATATTGAAGCGATCATGGTGGAATATATCCGGACGCGGTACAATGTCAAACGCATTGCCATCATCGACACCGACTGCCACCACGGGGACGGCACCGACAATATCTTCTGGCATGACCCGGACGTGCTGTTCATCTCCATGCACCAGGACGGCCGGACCATGTTTCCGGGAACCGGATTCCCCGGGGAACTGGGAGGACCCAACGCCAAAGGCAGCAACCTGAACATTCCCCTGCCGCCCGGAACATCCACCGATGGGTATCTGTATGTGATCAACAATTGTGTGCTCCCTGTTCTGGAAGCGTTCAAACCGGATCTGGTGGTCAACTCGGCCGGCCAGGACAACCACTACACAGATCCCTTGACCAATATGAATTTCTGCGCCCAGGGATATGCCCAGCTCACCACCCTGTTAAAACCCGACATTGCGGTGCTGGAGGGCGGATATGCCATAGAAGGGGCACTGCCCTATGTCAACCTGGGTATTATTCTGGCCATGGCCGGCATTGATTACACAGGGGTGGTGGAACCTGATTACAACCCGGAAAAACTCAAACAGTCTGTGAGCATTACCGACAAGATCAAGAAAACCGTTGATCAGATCAACAACTTCTGGGCCCAGCGCCTTCAGCTGCGCGATGCTGCCGGCACCCCCGGAGAACTGCAGGTGCGGCACCGGGAAATCTATTATGACACAGACAATATCTTTGAACGGCAGAAAGAGCGGGTCAGAATATGCAGAGACTGCGGCGGCAGCTTTGAAATTGATTCCAGGGCCATGCCGGGGCTTCACATTCTGGGGGTGCATATTCCCATCAATGCCTGTAAAGCCTGTGTTGAAAAGGGGTATGAATTTTTTGAATCCGCACCTGCAGGCACCTATGACCGTATTTTCCTGATGGACCGGCCCAAGGATTCCTACCATACCAAATAGAATAGACTGTCCAGGCAATGAAACAAAGCGGCATTGGTATTCACCTTGAAACCAGATCCCGTGTGATACAGCGCATGCGGGATTTTTTTGGCCTGCACGGTTACCTGGAAGTGGAAACCCCCGTGAAAAGCCCTGCCATCATTCCGGAAGCCCACATTGATCCTGTGACCGCAGACGGGCAATTTCTCATGGCATCCCCGGAACTCTACATGAAACGGCTGCTGGCCAGGGGATATCCAAAAATATTTCAAATCTGCAAATGTTTCCGGAAAAATGAAAGGGGGCACCTGCACCTGCCTGAGCTTACCCTGCTGGAATGGTATGGGACTGGAGAGACCTACCTGGATCTCATGGACCAGTGCCAGGCACTGGTAAGGTATATCGCTGAAGGTTTAGGGTATGGTTCGTCCATCTCCTACCAGGGTCTTACCCTGGATCTTGCCGCCCCTTTTGACCGCATGACCGTGCACCAGGCATTTGAAAGACATGCCCCCAAATCCTGTGACCAGGCACTGGCTGATGGCAGTTTCCATGAGATTATGGGGTTTGGGGTGGAACCCTGCCTGGGCAGGAAGCGGCCGGTTTTTCTCATGGATTATCCGGTCTCCCTGGCCAGCCTGGCAGCTCCGAGCCCCGGAAATCCGGACCTGGCAGAGCGGTGCGAATTTTATATGGCCGGCATTGAACTGGCCAACGGGTTCACCGAACTAACAGACACCCGGGTCCAGAGCCGGCGGTTTGATGCTGAAAACCGGATACGGGCCGGTCAGGGAAGACAAGTGCTGCCCCTGCCAAAAACCTTTCTTTCTGAGCTGGATGCCATGCCGCCGGCTGCGGGCATCTCCCTGGGTGTTGACCGGCTTGTGATGCTTTTTGCCGATGCCGCCAGCATTGACCATGTGGTGGCATTCACCCCTGAGATCTGCTGATTCTTCTGTTGAAAAAACAGCATTGGATATATGCTATAGGCATCCCGGGTTTTCGACCGTTTGCTGCAGCACTCTGTCGCCGGCCCCGCCCCCGGTGGTGTCCTGTGCCCGGCCCGAGATCCTGCGGGGGCCTGGTTCCATGTGAATAATGAAATACAGCGATCCATTCTCTGACTTCAAAGCATCTCGGCATATTCTACCAGGCCCCCTCCGGCTCTGACGGTCCGTTCACAGGATACCACCAGGGGCTCCCCATAGCGTGCACGCTACTATAGCAAAACCCCCAGAACATCTGCCCGCTCTTTGCTTACAAATAAATCCCTGCTACTGAGAAACCCGCCCCTGGGTGCGGCAGAACCAGTACATGATGCCGCAGCCGGCAAGAAACAGCCCAACGGCCCATAGAATTTGCGCATCCGCAGTTGGCAGGATATTGACGTTGGTGTACACCGGAACATTTTCAACAATGGTGACTGCACCATCCAGTTTTACATACTGCTGCTTTACAACAATCACCTGCTTAAAAGGCCACAATGCCCACAGGGACCCTGCCATCAGGCCCAGAAGAAATGCCATGGTGGCATCATAATACCGTGTGAGAACATAATTCACCAGCCGCGCGAACAACAGGCCGCCAAACACAATTCCCAGTGTAAAACTACCCAGAAACACCATGGTGTCCAGATGAAAATATTTCACCGCTGAAATCGCGGAAAGTACATCAAAATATGCCCCCATGAGAATAAGCACCAGGGAGCCGCTGATACCGGGCAGCACCATTGCGGAAATGGATATCGCACCGCACAGGCCGGCATACAGATATTCCTGCACCGTATACCTGCCGGAGGAGAGTACCGGATTGTTTTTTGCGCCATCCAGGGTGTCATCCATCTTTTCCAGTTCATATTGGATCCGGTAATAATCAGATTTTTGTTTGACTTTGTCATAGGGATTGACCTGCATGTAAACCGCCATTGTCACGGCAGCCCCCAGGAATACAAAAAGAATCAGATATACCCGCAGGGTCCTGAGCATCTTTGCCGGGATCAAAATGGACACCAGGATCAATCCGAAAAAGAATGCATAGGTTAAAGAAAAATGCTGCACCAGAAGGTATGTCATTAGAGAAGAAAGTCCGAAAATAGCAGCGGCAGCCCCGGTGATGAGCTTACATAAAAAAGCAAAATCATTTTGTTCTAAAAAAGCCGCAATTGCGCGGGTACTGCCTTTTTGGCCCAGGTACCTTATAAATCTTACTCCCAGATCCACGGTCTGAAATATAAAGGTTTTATTGATGCGGTTCAAAATGGCAAAGACCCGTTCATAGATATTGAAAACCAGCAGAAAGGTTCCGCCCGAAACCCCTGGAATAATATTGGCCGCCCCCAGACAAAACCCCATAAGCAGCTCTTTTAAAAACAAAGGAATAAATTTTCCCTGATACCGGAAAGACAGCCTTTTCTTATCCATTCCACCCATGCTGGCCGATGAGCTTTACAAACCGGCAGCCCCCCAGGTTTTCTTTTTTTATACCGGTATCGGTCTTTGTCAACTTCACAAGTTCCTGGGAAAAATGTCCCCCCACAGGCATGACAAGGCGGCCGCCATAAGCCAGCTGCTCCACCAGGGGCTGCGGTATCTGGTTTCCGCCGGCAGTTACAATGATGGCATCAAAAGGGCTTTCTTCTTTCCAGCCCTGGGTACCGTCGGAATACCTGGTCACAATGTTGTGGAGCCGCAGCCGGTCAAAAAGTGTGCGGGTCTGCAGAAAAAGCGGGTGGTTGCGTTCAATGGTATATACCCTGTAAACACATCTTGCCAGAATGGCTGCCTGATACCCGGATCCGGTACCGATTTCAAGCACGCGCTCAAACCCTTTCAAATCCAGGCTCTGGGTCATTTCTGCTATGATATAGGGCTGGGATATGGTCTGGCCCTCACCAATGGGCAGGGGAAAATCCCCATAGGCAGTGTCCACCAGGGCTTCACTTACGAACAAATGCCGGGGCACCTCATACATTGCCTGAATCACCAAAGGGTCGGTAATCCCCCGGGCAATGATCTGCCTGTCCACCATGTCTTTGCGCCACCGGGCAAATTTTTTGGGTTCATCGTTCATGAACCCCTTCATACCAGCATGTCCGGTTTCCGTCAAGCAGATACCGTCCCTTTTGCTGAAACACGCATGCTTCAGATTGATCAGTGCCGGGGATTCAGCCTATGGCGCTGCAGCAGCAGGTAATGCAGGCGAACGGACATCGCAATATTCCACACATACCGGATTTTGATCCCTGGTCTGGTTCAACTGTGCATAGGCGTTGATAATTGCTGAAATATCTGCCTCGCTCATGCCGTCCGGGTCGTCAAATCCCCTGGCGGTCAAACGGCCGCCGGTTTTATCGGGTCCCTGTTTCTCCGTTGCTTTTCGGATCCGGATGCCGTATTTTTCCGGATGCTTTCCCATGTCCGAAGTGGCTGTGAGCGTAAACCTGGAAGGTTTGAACCAGTTGAACACGCCATTGCAGCCCATACAGAACCCAAGGGTTTCCAGAGCGTCTTCCCAGGTTTCCCCGGGTACGCCCACCATGATATTCACATGGTTGTTGTAAAAACCTGCCAGTTTCATATGATTTACAAAGGTCTGAAGGACGGCGGGATCGTATCCCTTGTTCAACAAAGCCAGGATCCGGCTGCTGGCAGACTCCATACCCACGGTGCAGTGGAAGCCGCTTTTCTTGAGTGTCTTGAAAATCTCTGGGGTAAATCCGGTATCGACCCGTATAAAGGCATGCCAGTTTATCTCAAGGCCCTGTTCCAGAATGGCCCGGGCAATTTTCAGGGCATGGACGGGTGGGATGGCCTCAGCCAGCATTCTGAAACTGGAGAACCCCAAGTCTGTATAGTAGCGGATGTCGGAAAGAATATCAGTGGTTTTCCTGGGCCGGTAGGTCTTGTCCCGATGAAGGTTGACGTAGTCGCAAAAAGTGCATTTCTTCCAATAACAGCCTGCAGACTGCCTGATGGGTATTTTTGCTGCCCTGGGCATCTGCGCCAGTGCCCTGGGTCCGAAACGGTTGTAGTCGTAGACCGGTTTCGGGTTTTGATTACCGGAATATTGGATACCGGCGGTTTTTTCCCCTTGCTGTTCAAAGGTCAGAACCCCGTCCGACTCCCGGGGCAGCCTGCCCGCTTTTACCGCCCCAAGCAGGCGGGCCAGGGGATGTTCGCCCTCATATTGCACAAAAGAGTCCACAGGCAGCCGTGCGTGCATTTCAGCCAGCTCTTCCCGGCCCATCAGGGTAATAACCGGTCCCCCGAAGCAGATATGGACCGGGTCTGCCATTTGTTTTATCTGCCCGGCCAGCGCAACCGCCGGGGCCAGCTGCTGGGAAAAAGGGAGAGAAAATCCCACCACAGCAGGCCTGCTTTGGACAATTTCCCGGACAATTTCAGGATGCAGAAAATCCATCAAAGCCTGTATCTCCGGGCTGTCCACCAATTCCAGAATATCCGCACAAGAAAGGGTCCGGGTCTGGTATAGATGGCTGAACATCTTTTTATAGGTTTCACCAAAGACACGGGTATACCGGGTTCCAGCGATTTCCATGGCCATCAGATCCTGCACAGAATCCAATTGGGATATGATGCGGTCAGGAATACCGGCTCGGGTCTTTGGCTCAGATGACCTGGCAAGACAGAGCAGTGCGGCAAGGTTCAGGTCCACGGTTTTGGTATGGAATCCTTTGCTTTCAAGAAAACTGCTCAAAAAATGGGGGGCTGAATAGACCCGGTCTATTCGGTCCATTGGCGGGGGGAATATCAGTACAGCATCCAGCTGCTTCATAAAGAAGGCTCCTTTTATTCAGATTTTTATCTGTTATCTTTATCACAGACAATAACCTGGCGTGCATCCGGCAATCTCTGTATTCCGGTGCCAAAAATCCCCCATAGACCTGGTTGCCGGAGGCAAGACAGATGTAATATAATTTCTAACATCACCCTGACCAATTAGCTC
The DNA here is from genome assembly GCA_046482705.1 of Desulfotignum sp. GTDB lineage: Bacteria > Desulfobacterota > Desulfobacteria > Desulfobacterales > Desulfobacteraceae > Desulfotignum. The sequence goes on along the minus strand of JAWOEP010000266.1, from coordinate 7,266 downwards.
ATCTCCTGCATGATTCTTCACCTGCATCGCTGCGGTTGCTTCGCCTCATACAGGCAATTCAAAAAAAAGCGGTCCGGGTTTTCTGAAAGCCTTATACAGTGCCGGCAAAGCAAAAATACAGATTTCTACCCATATCGTCTCCAGCCGACATCAGGATATAATGTTGGAAAGACAGTTTATAATCAGGATATGCTGAAACCAGGGAGGATATCATGGAAAATGATCGCATCATTAACAACACCATGCCAGGGCTGAGTGATCTGCCTTTCCTGCCGGCATTGGCTGATATGGAAGGCCGGTATGCGCAGGGCGGTATATATCCGGAAGAGGATGAATTGGCCAGTGCGCTGTGCCTGGTGAACCTCATGATCAGCAGAAACCGCATCTTCAGGAATGAACCATCCGCCGGCCGGGCAGCCCAGCAGATAAAAGAGTTTTAGATCATTTTAAATTTTATAGATCACCCGTTTATCAGTAATAATGATATCAACGGTATGTTTTCTGGAATCCATCTGAATCTGGTCTACAATCTGCTCTTCAAAGGCAAGAGAGACCTTTCTGCACGTTTCGGGCAGCCTTGTGATGAGTTTGGTATAATAATTGTTACCAAACCCTATGCGGCCGCCTTTATCGTCAAAAGCCAGGCCCGGAATAAAGGCGATATCAATCTCATCCAGAGAAACCTTTTTACATTTTTCAGGATCCGGTTCAAGCACATCACTGGCATTGGGCAACAGGTCTTTCTCATAATCGGTGATTTTACACAAATGAAACGCATTTTTGGCATCTGTGAATACTGGCAGAACAATTGTTTTTTCGATATGAAGCGCTTTTCGAATAATCCTTTCCATGGGAATTTCCACGCTGCCGGCTGTATGCATGAATGATACCTGGGCTTCCATGAAATTGGCAAATTCAAAGACTTTGTTCTCAATCTGATAGTATTTGGCTTCCCGTTCCTGTTTTGTGACTGCATCAAGCCTTTCAGCCACCTGGGCCAATATGCTTGTTTTGGTATTTTTCACCTCTTCCATAATCACTTTTCCTTATGGTTACAAAAAAATATACCAGAATATTATACACAAGTGCCTGATTGTCAACATGCAATAATCATTGACTGTTCATATGTCCCATGCTATTTGGTTACAATTATAAAACACATATGACATGCGCGTTTATCAACCAGAAAACAGGCAGAACAGGAAAGACAATGCTGGATGCAAAATATATTATAAATAACCTGGAAACCGTTCAAAAAGGAATGGAAAAACGCGGTGCTGCAGTTGATTTTTCAGTACTGATGGAAAATGAGGAAAAAAGAAAAACCCTTCTGCTGCAAATTGAGGAATTGCGCCACCAGCGCAATAAGGTTTCTGATGAAATTGCCGCAATGAAACGGTCGGGCAAAGATGCCCAGCCCAGCATCGACAGGATGCGGTCTGTTTCAGAAACCATCAAAGCGCTGGACAAAGACCTTGGTGAGGTTGAAACCGCCATCCACACCTTTTTGATTAACCTGCCCAACCTGCCCCATACAGATGTGCCCAAAGGAAAAGATGATTCCCAGAACCGTCTGGAAAAAACCCACGGCTCCCCCCGGGTTTTTGATTTTCCTGTCCAGGACCATGCCGATATAGGTGAAGCCCTGGGAATTCTGGATCTTGGCAGGGCTGCCAAACTGGCCGGCGCCCGCTTCCCTTTGTATCTGGGGTCTGGTGCCAGATTGGAGCGGGCCCTGATCAATTTCATGCTGGACATCCATACAAAAGAGCATGGATACAAAGAGACCCTGCCACCTTTCATTGTCAACAGAACCACCATGACAGGTACGGGCCAGCTCCCCAAATTTGAAGCGGATCTGTTCAAGCTGGAGGGCCTGGATTATTACTTGATTCCCACCTCAGAGGTGCCGGTGACCAATATTTATGCCGGCGAAATACTGGCTGAAGAAGACCTGCCGTACAAATTTACCGCCTATACTCCCTGCTTCAGATCCGAGGCCGGCTCATACGGCCGGGATACCAAAGGACTGATCAGACAGCACCAGTTCAACAAGGTGGAAATGGTGAAAATCACTGCCCCTGAATCCTCTTTTGCAGAACTGGAATCCCTTCTGGCAAATGCGGAAACCATTCTCCAGCGCCTGGAACTGCCCTATCAGGTGCTTACCCTGTGCACCGGAGATCTGGGATTTTCCGCCACCAAAACCTATGACATTGAAGTATGGATGCCGGGACAGGAAAAATACAGGGAGATCTCATCGTGCAGCAACTGCCTTGACTTCCAGGCACGCCGGGCCAATATCCGCTTTAAACGCAAAGATGCAAAAAAACCCGAATTCTGCCATACCCTGAATGGATCAGGCCTTGCCGTGGGAAGGACCTTTGCCGCAATCCTTGAAAACTGTCAGCAGCCGGACGGCACAGTCAATATACCCGATGCTCTGGTACCTTATATGGGAGGTCAAAAAACAATCACCCATGAAACCTGAACTGTTTCCGGAACATATCCGGCCCTATCTTATTCCCCGGCCGACAGGGGCTTTGTATTATAAATGTCTGGGCTGCGGTGCCGGGTATCCAGTGGAAAAACTGCTGTATGTCTGCCCGGCATGTGATGCCGTCCTGATGCTCCATAACCGGAACCAGGAAGAGCTCCATAAAATTGAAGGAACCACCTGGCAGCAGATATTCGACTATCGCAGAATGCTGAAAATACCCGCCCTGAAAGGTATTTACCGGTACCATGAATTCATCGGCCCGGTGATTCCCCTGGAATCCATTATTTATCTGGGAGAAGGCCACACCCCTGTGGTGGCGGCATCCGGCTTTCTTACAGAAAAGGTCGGGCTGCATTTCTATTTTAAAAACGACGGCCAGAACCCCAGTGCCTCATTCAAGGACCGGGGCATGGCTTCCGCCCTTTCCAGCATCAAATTTCTCCTTGACCAGGATCTCGTCTCAGATGTCATTGCGGTGTGTGCATCCACAGGAGACACCTCTGCTGCAGCAGCATTGTATGCCTCTTACCTGAGACCTCTGATCAAATCAGCCGTGCTTTTGCCCCACAAAAAAGTGACGGCCCAGCAGCTGTCCCAACCCCTGGGCAGTGGCGCCAGTGTATTTGAAATCCCTGGTGTGTTTGACGACTGCATGAAGGTTGTGGAACATTTGTCCACCAGATATTCCGTGGTGCTGCTCAATTCCAAAAATGCCTGGCGCATTCTGGGGCAGGAATCCTATTCCTATGAAATCGCCCAGGATTTTGACTGGGATATGGCCCAAAAGGTGGTGGTGGTTCCCATCGGCAATGCCGGTAATATCTCTGCCATCATGAACGGGTTCCTGAAATTTTTCAGGGCCGGTATCATCAACCGGCTGCCAAAAATCATCGGTGTGCAGTCAGAGCATGCAGACCCGGTGTATCAATACTATCTGGAGCCGGATGAAACAAAACGGGTATTTACCCCTGTGGATACAAAACCCAGTGTGGCCCAGGCTGCCATGATAGGCAATCCCGTGTCCATGCCCCGGGTGATTGCCATTGCCAAAGAATACAACCGGGAATCCGGCTATGACAATGTGTTTTTTGTCCAGGTAACCGAGCAGGCCATCATGGACTGGCAGCTCACCGCCAACCAGAATGGGCATATTGCCTGTACCCAGGGCGGAGAATGTCTGGCCGGTCTTGTAAAGGCCCGGGCCATGGATCTGGTGTCTTCTGATGAAACCGCTGTGTTGGACGCAACCGCCCATGCCATTAAGTTTTCCGAATTCCAGGACCTGTACTTCAAAAACCAGATCCCTGAGGGCTATCATATCGTACCTGACCCGGACCGCATGAACCTGCCCGAACTGATTACACCGGAAAACCCGGATCTTGTACCTTCCCAGGAAAAACGGCTGGGAAAATCTGAATTTGCACAATTTATTGCGGAAATATCGGGGAAAATAGCACAAAAAATGCACTTATCATCTGCTGACTGATGGACCATCATGGCTTGAAAAATGTAATAATTACCGCCTGCCTGTCTGTATTTTTTATATGGCATCCGGGCAGCCCGGCTGCAAGCGGGGTAAAAACCTCCCTGAAAAATTATGCCATAATCACCCATGAAAACCAGGCGGTCCTGTGCGAACCCTATACAGTTAAAAAAGATGACTGGCTCTATAAAATTTTCCGGCAGAAAGGTGAAATTTCTGAACAGGATTTCCCCCTGTTTATTTCTATTTTCAAAAAAATCAACCCCGGGATCAGCAATATTGATACCATATCACCGGGAATCCGGATTCTCATCCCCCTGAAAATGGTAAACAGGCAGGCGTATGCCGCTGATGATACCGGTATGGTGGCAGTGCCGGTGGTGGAGTTTTCCCATCTGCCTGCCTCTTTTGATCTGACACCATATGTCAGGGAACATACCATACAACCCGGAGACACAGTTTCTGATCTTCTGGATAAGCCTTTTTTAAAAAAAGGTGGTGGTGTTACCCGGCAAGGCCGTATGTTATTTTACCGCCTGAACCCTGATATAAAAAATATCCATGTGATTCATCAGGGTACCCTGGTGATGCTTCCTGAACCGGGCATTTTGTCCCAGCCCTGGTTTTCTTCATATCTCACCCATGGCACACTACCGGCACATGCTGATTGGAAAAAAAAGGAGGTGCTGCCCCGGGATGCTGTTGCAGTCCGTGAGCCTGAAAACGCTCTTCCGGATGTTTCTCCTTATGAGATCCTGCAACTGAAAAGATATGCCGCCCTGATAAAGGGCACCCTGGTCCACCAGGGAAAAATGTATTTCCCGGCAAAAAATGATGATACCATTTTTCAGCTTGATCTTTCCCGGACACCGCTGGTCGAAACCAGTGACACCAGTGAAAAGACCCTGCTCATCCCTGAAAATAGTACAGGCCATGGTCTGGATAAGAAACTGATCCAGACCATCAAATCCCATTGGAAACAGGTAAAAACAGAACAGATCCAGGCAGCCATCCAAAAGGCCCGCCAGCATAAGCAAAAACCGGTTTCTTTGGATGTAATCAAGAACAATATGGCACAGATAATGGCTGGAACACCATTTGACTACACGCCTGAAGAAAAGATACCGTTTATAATCAATGAAATTTCCATGTCAGGTGTATTCGGGCGCGTCAAAAGGCCTGACCGTTCTGACCTGCTGATAAATTTCGCCAATATATACGGCACAGGGATTACCCGTATCCAAAACATGGGCTTTGATATTTTGTCTTTTTCGCCAGACCAGTCCTGGAAGGAGCAGGTCCTGCTGATCCTGTCCGCCCTGGGCTATGCCATATGGGAAAATCCCTCATTCAGCCACCAGAAAAAGGTGGAAACCCTGGAAGGCCTGTATGCGGAACTGCTGCCGGACCGTGTTTTTGTTTCCCTGTATCCTTTGCCCGCCAGTGCCGATACATTTTTACAAACAGAGCAAATCCGGTATATTCACCTGAAACAATAGATTTGGCAAACCATTAATATTCATAGGATAAACCATGAAGCAATATCTGATTTGGATAGTTTTGCTTGGCTTTTTGCTGCCTGCCTGCACCAGTTCCACCAGATTGTCCCAGAATGAATCCGGGCTGGCAGAGGCGGTTAAAATTCAAGGAGAAGCCCTTTTGCTGCAGGGAGATTACACCGCAGCCCTTTCAAAACTGCTGGATGCACGCAAAATGAGCCCCGATGACCCGTCTCTGCTCAACAGCCTGGGGCTTGCCTATATGGGTAAAAAACGCGATGATCTTGCTGTGACATCTTTTAAAAAAGCGCTGACTTTGAAACCTGACTACACTGAAGCGCTCAATAATCTCGGGGCAGCTTTTCTGCGCCAGAAACAATGGGATGCAGCCATCCAGGCATTTAAAAAAGTTTTGGAAGATCTTTTGTATCCAACGCCCCAGTATCCCCTTTCCAACCTGGGATGGGCATATCTGGGAAAGCAGGATTATCTGCAGGCAAAATACTTTTTTTCCCAGGCCCTGGATGAAGCACCCGGCTTTGTGGCAGCCACCCACGGCCTGGCCCTGGTGTATCTTGACACCCGGCAGGTGGATGAGGCCATAGCGTTTCTTTCCAACAGCATTCGTAGAATTCCAGACAGCGCGATTTTACACGCGGACCTGGCCCGGGCCCATGAAATCAGAGGACAAAAAGCCCAGGCCAGACAATCCTGGAAAAAGGTACGCCAGTATAGCGACGAAGATTCAGAACTGGGTCAGACAGCCAGAAAAAGGCTGTCTGACCTGGATTAATTATCAGACTGGCTGATGTTGCGTTTCTGTTCCAACTGTACAATGGAAGGGGTGAGAAAAATCAGCAGCTCATTTCTGTTGTCCTGTTTCTGGGTAGTGCCAAAAAGCATATTTCCCAGAATGGGAATTCCTGTCAGAAACGGCAGACCGTCTACATCACGATTTTTTGTGGTTTTGACGATGCCGCCTATGACCACGGTATCATTATTGTTCACCAGCAGTTCGGTTTCAGTCTCATTGGTGGCCAGTGTTGGGGCGCCTGAGGCCGTAATGCTGGAAATATCATTTTTGGTCAAAAAAACCTGCATGGAAATACGCTTGTCCGGGGTCACGTGGGGGGTCACCTCCAGGAGCAGATCTATATTTTTAAATTTTACGGAGGAGCCGCCTGCATCATCCCGCTCCAGATACGCAAATTCCACCCCTTGTTTGATTTTGGCTTTTTTGTTATCTAAAGTGAGTATGCGCGGCGAGGAAACAATCCGGACATCCCCCTGGGCTTCTGATGCTGCCAGTTTGGCGTTCAAGGCCATACTGGAGGAGCCGAACAGCCGAAAAAAAGAAAAATCTCCGCTGATGCCGTTGCCGGAAGGGTTATTCACCGATACGTTTGTATCATTTACAAACCCTGAAGAAATTGCATCATCATTGGTAAGTCCCCATCCTACTCCTATGCTTCGGGAAAATTCCTTGGTCACCTCCACCACCCTGGCCTCAATCATAATCTGGGGGGTGACAGTATCAAGGCGGAAAATCATCTCCCGGATCTGCTCAATTTTTTCTCTGGTATCAGTGACAATGATCATATTGGTGCGCTGATCCACAGAAATACTGCCCCTGTCCGGCGTCAGAAGAGAAGCAATATGGGGTTGAATATCTGCCTGGGCATCGGAATAATTTATGGGAATATATTCAGTTACCAAAGGTTCCAGGCTTTTTTTCTGCTCCAGTGCCTGTTTTCTGGCTGCAATGGCATCCTGAAGGTCCTGTT
>JAWOEP010000139.1:0-6852 GCA_046482705.1 Desulfotignum sp. | reverse complement strand
GGACGACACCGGTTTGGGCAGCAGCCGGATAATACTCAAGGCAGTCACGCTTTTGCCGCAGCCCGACTCTCCGGCAATCCCCAGGATACTGCCCTTTTCCAGACAAAACCCCACACTGTCAACAGCATGTACCTGTCCCTGTTCCGTATCAAATGCCACCTTCAAATCCGTTATTGTCAAAAGTGGGGAAGGTTTCACGGCATATCCCCCACAACTTTGAACCGGGTGTCACGGATGGTTTTGGCCGGCAGTCTGATATCTTTTTTCATGGCAGAAACCGTGTGGTCAAAAGCCTTCTGATCCAGCCAGAAAAGTCCGCCCACAGTGGCGGAAAACGGATCAAACAGATCTTGAGACATTCTGGTGCCGTGCCCTTCAGGCAGCCGGAGCCATTGCCAGTATGCGATGCGCACATAGGGCACCATAAAGGTGGGCACGTAGGCGCAGATATCATGAATCTTGTTCTGGATGGCATGGGACAGCCTGATCCGTTCCTGCTCGTCCAGGCTTTCCCTGTACCGGTCTATGAGGGCATCCAGCTTTGGATCATCCGTGTTGGTGATATTATTGGTCTGGGGCTTGTGGGCGTTGTCCGAGTGCCACCCCTGCCAGAAAGAGGGCCGCATGCTGGTGCTCCACCCCATCCAGGCTACATCATGCTGTTTTTCCAGAAATTTTTTAAACATGGCAGACGGATCCAGCTGCTCCAGGTTCAGTTCGATGCCGGCCCTGCGGGCCTCTTCTTTGAGCACAGCCAGTCTGGGCATATGGTCTGCATATCCATAGGTGACCTTTACTGAAAACCTGCGCCCCTCCTTCTCCCAGATGCCGTCATCCCCCCGTTCCCATCCCTGGTCCGTCATCAGGGATTCCACCTTTTTGATATCATATTGTCTGGGGGCAATGGTGTAATCCGTATATTCTCCATACCCGAAAAAGGGCTGGGCCAGCCGGAAATAATCTCCCCGGAGTACCTTTTCAATGACCTTTTCAATGTTCATGGCATGGGCAAAGGCCTCCCGCATGTACTTTCTGGCAAAAATATCCTTATCCTGGTTCAGCCACATGCCCAGGCTGGGGCGGGGCATGTCATTGAAAAACCAGATTCTGTGGACATACCCGTTTTCCACCACCCGGGTTCTGGATTTGTCATACCAGTATTTGGGCTGAACAAGCCCGAAGGTTTCCAGTTCTCCTTTTTTAAAATACTCCCATTGCAGATTAAAGTCCCGGATTACGGAATACTGGACTGTATCCACATTGAACCGGTTTTTAAAATACCGCCTGTCTTTGGCCCACCAGTTGTGTTTGCGGGCAAACCGTATATACCGGCCTTTTTTGAATTCAGAAATCTGGTATGCCCCGGTATTGGGCACCACCGCCCAGTTGTACCGGGTGGTGAAATCTTCCTGCAAAGGATGAAAAAAATGTGCCGGAACAGGACTGATACCCAGTTTCAGATGCAGATCAGGCACGGCCTTGGTGCTTTTCACAGCAATGGTGTAATCATCATATACCATCACCTTTTCTATTTCCCGGGAGTAGTAGTCATTATACCAGGGGGCGATAATGTGTTCGGACCGCATGAATGTCAGGGTATAAGCAAAATCCCAGCCCGTGACCGGCCGGCCGTCAGACCATCTGGCATCCGGGTCCAGTTTGAAATACATGGTTTTTTTATCCGGGTCGAATGCCCAGTGGGTGGCCAGTTCCGGAATGATGTTTTTTGTGTTGGGGTGGATATTGATCAGCGACAGCTGGTTGTCTAAAATAGCGGACCTGAAGCTGCCGTTGGAATCAGGCCCTACCACCCGGAAGGTCATGGGAAAACTGGAAAGAGCAGCCCGGAAAAGCCCGCCTTTTTCCGCGTCAGGTGATGCAAAAACAGGATCTGTGGTGTTGGTCAGCCACTGGATGTTCTCCGGCAGCACCGCATATGTACGTTCCGCCGGAAAGGGTGTATGAACAGCGTCTTCATCAGATTTGCGAAAATTTTCTCCACCCGCGGTTTTTGTGTCCTGTGAATCCCCGCATCCGGTGGTGGTTATAACTATAACCATAAACAGCACCAGGGTGCGCAGAATATTCTGGTACAGCATGTTTTTTCCGCTAGTCCATGACCGACATGCCCTGTTCATATGTATTTTTGCTTTATTGTTTTTATAAAATTTTCCATAAAATCAAATCATACCAGATTCCAATCCCTTGTTACAATAATTCTTTTCGGATCGGGATATTTGCCATAGGCATGCCAGGTTTTTGATCGTTCTGTGCAGTACTCTGTCCCAGGCCCCGCCCCGGGTGGTGCCCTGTGCCCGGCCCGAGATCTCCGGGGGCCTGTTTGCATAAGAACAATAAAGTGCAGCAACCCGCGCTCTGTTTGAAATCATCCCGGCAAATTTTACCAGGCCCCCTCCGGATCTGACGGTCCGTTCACAGGGCACCACCCGGGGCTCTCCATAGAAACGCACCCTGCTATAGCAAATATTCAGTTTGGATTTTGATATTTTGGAAAATCACATGCAGATGCAGCATCACCTATATTGAATTAGCCCTCTGTGGGTAGCGGTGTGACAGGACCGTCAGATACCAATCTCGGGCCGGTCACACCGCTACCCGCAGAGGGCGGGGATCAAGCAGCTGAACAGGATGCGGTTACATGCGATGGCCCTGTTTGAATATTTCCCCCATGAGCTTTGACTTGACACACAGGGCCTTACCGTCCTATTTTAGGAAAACATATTTTTGGGTAACCCATACCCGCAAAACCAAGGGAACAGACGCTTTATGGACATCGCATCATTCATCGGTATCATTTCAGGTTTGTCTCTGATCATTACCGCCATTTTTCTGGGGGGAGAACTGCACAATTTTGTCAATATCCCGGGATTGATGATTGTTTTCGGCGGCACCATTGCCACCACGCTCATCACCTTTCAGTTCAGAGATGTCGTTGCTGCATTCAAGGCAGCCTATTTTGTGTTCTCCAAGGACAAGGAAGATCCCAATGATGCCGTGGCCACCATGATTCAGCTCAGTCATATGAGCCGCCGCCAGGGACTGATGCATCTGGGCAGAATCAAAACCAGTTCCACGTTTTTGAAAAAAGCCTGCGGCCTGCTGGCGGACGGATCTTCTGAAGATGTCATCCGGGCGGCATTGACCACGGAAATACAATCATTGCAGATGCGCCATTTCATTGTCCAGGATGTGTTCCGCAAAATGGGCATTTATGCCCCGGCATTCGGAATGCTGGGAACCCTTATCGGCCTGGTTCAGATGCTGAGCCGGCTCCAGGATCCATCCAATATCGGACCTGCCATGGCAACCGCTCTTTTGACCACCTTTTACGGGTCTTTGCTGTCCACCCTGTTTTTTTTACCCATTGCAGGCAAGCTCCGGTCCAGAACCGTCATTGAAATCATCAACCTGGAAATCATGCGGGAAGGTGCCATTTCCATAATAAACAACAACAATCCCATTATCATTTATGAAAAACTGTCCAGCTTCATATCCACCAGGCTGCGAAAACCCCTGGAAAAAATGAACAAAAAAGCATGAGAGACACCCAGTACCATAATAATTTCATCACCTATGATGACGAAGCCACCTGGCTGGTTACCTATGCCGATATGATGACCCTGCTGCTGGTATTTTTTATCCTGCTCTACACCCTTTCCACCTTTGAAAAACACAAAGTTGAAGCTGCCATGGAAACCGTAAAAAATGAACTCCAGCAGGACAAAGATCCTGAAGATATCATGGCATTACTGGAAGTATCCAAAGTTTCGGACCAGAAAATCAGCATTGAAGATGTCACAGGACTTACCCTGCGCAAAAAATCTCTTTTCAAGGAGATGAACCACCTGATCAAAACTGTTGACCAGGCCGGCCATCTGGACACCTATGCCTTTGGGGAAAAAATCATGCTCCGGGTGTCGGGAGAGGTGTTGTTCGCTTCCGGATCAGCCGTGCTCAAGCCCGGTGCCCTGCCCCTTTTTGACCGTATGATTACTGTTTTTGAGGACTATCCGGATTTTACCATCAACATCAAGGGACACACAGACAATGTTCCCATATCCACACAGGCATTTCCATCCAACTGGGAACTGTCCGCCATCCGGGCCACAACCGTCTTGAAATATCTGGTATCCAAAGGTATCCGGCCCCAGCGGCTCACTGCCACCGGTTACGGAGATATCATGCCCCTGGAGCCCAACACAACCGATGCCAACAGGGCGGCAAACAGGAGGGTTGAATTTGTTCTGGAAAAAACCCAAACCGAAATCTGAGCCTGTTCCCGCAACAGATATCCTGGATCCCCCGGATCCTTTGAACCAGCGGGAAGCCTTTCGCTATGTTTTCAGCGGCCAGGAGTGCATAACCCTCCAGTTTCTGGGCAGAACTGTTACGGTTGTGGATATCAGTGCCCGGGGCATGGCCTTTACAGACCAGGGATTCTCGCAATATGATGCAGATCATATCCAGATGGATCTGGATATTCCCAATTACCGGGGAAGCACCTTTTTTTCCGCCCGGGCACGCATCCTTTTTATCAGCCGGGACCGCATCTGTCACTGCATATTTGAAAACTGCACCATTGAACAATACGAGATGCTTCACAAATATGTACTGGAACTGCAGAAAAAACGGTTGAGACGCAGGACCCATGATACTGCATATTGATATGGATGCATTTTTTGCTTCTGTGGAACAACGGGACAATCCCGCCTTGAAAAACAAGCCTGTGGTGGTATGCGGCAACTCCCCCCGTGCGGTGGTTTCCACGGCAAGCTATGAAGCCAGGCAATTCGGCATCCATTCGGCCATGCCTTTATTCCAGGCCCGGCAGCGCTGCAGTCATCTCATGGTGGTGCCCGGAAATATGGAAAAATATGCAGAAGAATCCAAAAAAATCATGGCCATCATATCCCGGTTTTCCCCATTGGTGGAACCGGTATCCATTGATGAGGCCTATGCAGACGTCACAGGATGCGAAACCCTGTTCGGACCTCCCCGGACCATTGCCATGAAAATCAAGCAGGCAATCTTGACCGGTTTGTCACTGACCTGCTCCATTGGCATTGCCCCCAAAAAATTTCTGGCCAAAATTGCCTCGGATATGAACAAACCCGATGGAATAACCCATATTTCCAGAGAGCAGATGCCCGGTATATTAAAAGATCTGCCCATTGAAAAAATATCCGGCGTTGGTACCCATGCCATGAAACAGCTGGGTATTTTGAACATCCGCACCCTGGGAGATGTCCAGCGGTTCGATGCACAGTTTTTATCCAGAAAACTGGGAAAATTCGGGCTTCGGCTGTGTGCGCTTTCCCACGGTATCGATGACACCTGTGTACAGACAGGGGCCCTGCGCAAATCCATTTCCAGTGAGACCACCCTGCCGTCTGATATTTCCGACTTTCAGGCAGCCAGAGAAGTTCTGCTGGCCCGTTCCAGGCGGGTGGGCAGGGATCTGAGAAAAAAAAACCTGGTCTGCAGCAGTGTTTCAATCAAAATCAAATTTTCCGATTTCACCCAGACCACGAAAAGCCGGAAAATCCATGACCGCATCTGTTCTGGTGAGGCAATCTTTCACCATGCATTGTCCCTGTTCTCGCAGGTGTCCCTTAAAAAAAAAATCCGGCTGATAGGGGTGGGTGTTTCCCATCTGCAATCCGCAGATGCACCGGTCCAGATGGAACTTATTCAGCCACCGGACCACAAAACAAAAAAGCAGTGGGAATCTGTGGACCGGGCTGTGGACAGCATTTTTGAAAAATACGGCCGGGACATGGTGGCGCCGGCTGTTTTACGGCCGTTGACTGCAAAACCCTTGGCAAAAGGAGGAAAAATGTCACAGACCCAATGTAAAAAAGTGTTGATTTCCGGGAAAGTCCAGGGGGTGTTCTTCCGCATGGAAACCCGCAAAGCCGCACAGAAAATCGGGGTCACCGGGTATGTCAAAAACAGATCGGACGGATCTGTGGAAGCCGTATTCCAGGGAACACCCGACCTGGTAGGCCAGATGGAAAAATGGTGTCACACAGGCGCCCCAGCCTCCCGGGTGGATCAGGTTGTCACGGAAGACCTGCCGTCTGCACCTGATTTCAGCACCTTTGAAGTACGGTATTAATGGTGCGCTGCCTGCTGCTTTTTCAGGCAGGTTTTCAATGCAGCGGCGTGGATGTCTGCTGCCACATGCACAGGGCTCTTGCCGTAAAGCGGATCCCATCCGGCCGGGTTGGCGGAACAGAAAAACTGCACCTCCAGGCCGAACCGGGTCATGGCCTCTTTCAGGGGCAGTCCTGTTACTTTTTTTGCTGCCAGCCAGGTGGCGCCGCAGGGCGCACCACGCAATACGCGGATTTCCGCAATGCGGTCATCGGCAATATCCACCGCAATTTTCGGGGCACCGAATATTTTTCCGTAATCCCCGAGGGCTGGGTGGTCTGCCAGTGTGCAGCAGGTGGGCGGACAGATGGCATTGCCGCATTGAATTTTCTTGCCTGAAGCCACCAGGGGGATCCCCAGTTTTTCACACAGCAGGCTTACATCTTCAGACAGGTCATGGTGTTTGAGGTAATCCAGAACCAGGTCCGCATGAATGACCTCCGGCAGGTATGGAGAAGTGTCATCCAGAACCTGGGGCAGGTCCGGTGCAATGTCATAAATCTGTATACGGAACTGCTGGTCCCCGAACTGGTTGATACCCGCAATCTTTGTATTTCCGGATCCGTTCTGCTGAAAAACTGCAATGGTCTGCATGATTTAAAACCCCAGATCTTCATTGACCAGAATAATCTTGATCCGTTTTTTGACAAATGATTTTTCTATGATTGTCCAGTA
>JAWOEP010000136.1:0-10176 GCA_046482705.1 Desulfotignum sp. | reverse complement strand
TGGTCCAAAATACCATTGATAAACGGACCAGACTCCCGGGACCCGTATTTTTTTGCGATATCCACTGCCTCGTTTATGGTGACCGAAGGGGGGATATCCTGGTGCCTGAGCAGCTCAAAGGCGGCAATGCGCATGATATTGCGGTCCACCCCGGGCATTCTGGATATTTTCCATTTTCTGGAATAGGTTTTCAGCAGCTGGTCAATTTCCCGGGAAGCTTCTTGGACCCCGTGCACCAGATCTAAAAAAAACGGTTTTACCGTTGGTGTGAGCATGGCCTCATTTTCCCGGCAAAAAGCATCCATATCTGCCTGAAAATCTCCAGACGGATTCATATCCACAAAGAACAGGGCCTGGAGCGCCAGTTCTCTGGACTGTCTGCGGTCACCCATGAATTATGCCATTTTCCCGAGGATTTCTCCCAGATTGGCCATCTCAATGGCCCCCATGGCCACCTCAAATCCCTTGTTGCCGGCCTTGGTACCGGCCCGTTCAATGGCCTGTTCAATGGTTTCCGTGGTCAAAATGCCGAACATCACCGGTACCCCGGTATCCAGGCTCACACTGGCAATGCCCTTGGATACCTCGGCACACACATAGTCATAATGGGAGGTGGCCCCCCTGATCACCGCGCCCAGGCAGATAATGGCATCATATTTTTTCCCGGCAGCCATTTTCTGGGCTGCCAGCGGTATTTCAAAAGCGCCGGGCACTTTGACAATAACAATATCCTGGTCTTTGGCACCGCTGCGGACCAGTGCATCCATGGCCCCGTCCACCAGCTTTGCGGTGATAAAATCATTGAACCGGGACACAATAATGCCGAATTTTCTGCCCTGGGCGGTAAGTTTTGCATCAATAATCTGTGGCATGAAATTTTTTCCTTCGTCCTAAACGTTAGCAGTGTTTGTCCATATGGAGCAGGTGGCCCATTTTGGCCTGTTTGCATTTCAGGTATCCCTGGTTGTGGCAGTTGGGGGTCACTTCAATGGGAATCTGTTCTTCCACGGACAGGCCATACCCTTCCAGGCCCACCATTTTTTTGGGGTTGTTGGTCAAAAGCCGCATCTTTTTCACCCCCAGGTCCACCAGCATCTGGGCCCCGACCCCATAATCGCGCATATCTGCGGCAAATCCGAGCTTTTCATTGGCCTCCACCGTATCCAGTCCCTGGCGCTGGTATTCATAGGCCTTGAGTTTGTTCACCAGGCCGATACCCCGGCCTTCCTGGCGCAGATACAAAAGTACCCCGCTGCCCTCCTCTTCCATCATGGCCATGGCCCGGTGGAGCTGGTCCTGGCAGTCGCACCGCTGGGATGAAAAAATATCTCCGGTCATGCACTCGGAATGCACCCGCACCAGAATGGCTTTATCCGGGTCGATCTCCCCTTTGACCAGAGCGATGTGGGTGAGGTTGTCCAGATCATTTTCATAGGCAATGATCTTGAATTCCCCGCCCACTTTTGTGGGAATAACGGTCTGGGCTGCCTTTTTCACAAAACTTTCCGTCTTCAGGCGGTACTTCACCAGATCCGCCACCGTGCAGATGCCGATGCCGTGTTTTTTGGCAAATTTCTCCAGAGATGGCATCCGGGCCATGGTGCCGTCTTCATCCATGATCTCGCAGATCACGCCGGCAGGCTTGAGCCCGGCCAGCCGGGCAAGATCCACAGATCCTTCGGTCTGGCCCACCCGGACCATCACCCCGCCGTCCCTGGCCCGCAAAGGAAAAATATGCCCTGGCCGGGCAATATCCGCCGGGGTGGTATCATCTGCCACTGCGGTTAAAATGGTGGTGGCCCGGTCTGCTGCCGAGATCCCTGTGGTAACCCCTTTTTTGGCCTCAATGGATACGGTGAACCCGGTTTCAAACTGGGAGGTGTTGTTTTCCACCATCATGGGCAGGTCCAGCCGGTCTGCAATACTGGAGTCCAGGGAAAGACAGATCAGCCCCCGGCCGTATTTTGCCATGAAATTTATGGCCTCCGGGGTAACCGCCTCAGCAGCCATGGTGAGGTCCCCTTCATTTTCTCTGTCTTCATCATCCACCAGAATGACCATCTGGCCGTTTTTTATATTTTCAATTGCCTGTTCAATGCGTAAATGCGGCATATCTGATCTCATCCTTTGGTTATAAAAATCCATTCTTTGCAAGCAGCGCCATACTGATATCTGATTTTTCCTTACCCGGATTCATGGCAAAGGTTTGCGTTAAAAATTTTCTCACATATTTTCCCAGCATGTCGGTTTCAATATTCACCCGGTCCCCGATATGCTTGATACCGATGGTGGTGAGCCCGGCGGTATGGGGAATGATACTCACACAAAAATCCGTATCTGTACACTGGTTGATGGTCAGACTGATCCCGTCCACGGCCACGGATCCTTTTTCAATCATCTCCCCGGCCAGGGATCTGTCCACGGCAATGGTCAAGACAACGGCATTGCTGTTTTTCTCCAGTGCAGTGATGGTGCCGGTGCCGTCGATATGGCCGGAGACCAGATGGCCGTCAATGCGCGCGGACAACTGCATGGCCCGCTCTATATTCACCCGCATGCCGGGTTTGGCGGTTTTAAAGGTGGTCCGAAAAACGGTTTCAGGCGCCATGTCCACAAAAAAATCATGTTTTCCCAGGCGGACCGCAGTCAGGCATGCCCCGTTCACAGCAATGGAATCACCGATCCTGGTTTGGGAAAGGTCCAGATCACATCGAATGTGCAGCTCTTTTCCCTCTCCTTGTGATCTCACCTGCTGAATGGTCCCAAGGCTTTCTATGATACCGGTAAACATCTGGTTTTCTTTTCCCCGGGCAGCCGGCCCTTATCAATCTTTATATGAAAGCCGTCAGCCACCAGTACTCAGCTAACAGCTAAAGGCTAACAGCTAACAGCTAATAGCTTTCATATTTTGTTGTGCCCGTCAGGGCGTGGGTGTTATTTAAGATATCCCTGTACCAGAATATCTGCGTCACACCGTTTTACTGTTATATTCTGCAGCACAGGGGCATCAGCCAGTCTTTCCACCCCTTTGCCTTCAAATACGGCTTTTCCGTCACTTCCCCCCAGCAGTCTGGGGGCGATAAAATACACCATTTTGTTGACAATGCCTTCTGCCAGGGCATTTGCCGCCACCGTCCCCCCCCCTTCAATAAGCAGGCTGGTGATGGACATCTTTCCCAATGTAACCATGAGCTGCCGCAAATCAAGCAGGTTGTTTTTCAGATCTGTTTCCAGCACCACCACCCCTTTTTGGGTGAGGCGTTCTTTTTTTTGGGCTGGTGCATGGGGACCTGTCACCAGGATGGTGGGGGCTTCTGAACTTTGGTTGATCACCTGTGCATTTTCCCGGATGGAAAGACGGGTATCCAGGATCACCCGGGCCGGATCACGGGTCTTTTTCCCGGAAATCCTGCAGGTCAAAGAGGGGTTGTCTGCATGCAGGGTGCCGGATCCCACCAGAATGGCATCCACCTGGTGCCGGATCTCATGACCGAAATCCCGGGATGCGGCACTGGTTATCCATCGGGATTCTCCGGTGGAGGTGGCAATACGCCCGTCCAGGGTGGCCGCGCATTTGAGGATCACAAACGGGGTTTTTTCATGGCGGACATACCAGAGAAAATCCTCCATCAACATCTCAGCCTGGTCCTGGAGAAGACCGGATACGGTCTGGACACCGTTTCGGGATAAAAATGCCAGACCCCCGGATGCTGCCGGATTGGGATCCGGACAGGCCGCCACCACCCGGCGTATGCCTGCTGCCAGGATTTTGCGGGTACAGGGCGGGGTCCTGCCGAAATGGTTGCAGGGCTCCAGGGTCACAAACAGATCCGCTCCCCGGGCATAGTCCCCGGCATCTTCCAGGGCCTCCACCTCAGCGTGGGCCATGCCCGCTGCCTTGTGCCAGCCTTTGCCCACCACCCGGCCCTCCTTGACCACCACAGCCCCCACACAGGGGTTGGGGGAGGTAAATCCTTTGCCCTTTGCAGCCAGGTGCAGGGCCAGCTGCATATGGTCATGATCGGTCATCTGGAATCTTCTTCCGGCACCTGGTCCGACTCTTCGGGCGGGCATTCTTTTGGCAGCAGGCCCTTGAGTTCCTGGATAAAGTCTGTGACATCCGTAAATTCCCGGTACACCGAGGCAAACCGGACATAGGCCACATCATCCAGCTTTTTTAAGGCCTGGATGATTTTTTCTCCCACCACTTTGGATGATATTTCCCGCTCATTGGTATTGCGCAGTTCCCGTTCAATACCGTCCACCATATCCTCGATGAGGTTCATGCTGATGGCCCGCTTTTCACAGGCTTTTTTAATGCCTTTCAACACCTTTTCCCGGTCGTACTCTTCCCTGCGGCCGTCTTTTTTGATGATCATGACAGGGACCTGCTCCACCCGTTCATAGGTGGTAAACCGCTGGGAGCAGTCCTGACATTCCCTGCGCCGCCGGACCTCCAGCTCAATTTTTCCGGGTCTGGAATCCACCACCCGGGTGTTGGGATTTTTGCAGTACGGGCATTTCATGGCCTGGATTTCCTTACAGTTTTATCAGCACCACCCCTGCCCTGTCAAACATGTCCAGGGCCAGGGGATCATCATAACCATCCCGAAAAAACACCTCTTTAATGCCGGCATTGATGAGCATCTTGGCGCAGATGGAACAGGGGTGGTTGGTGCAGTAAAGGGTTGCGCCGGCCACGGCCACACCATGGAAGGCTGCCTGGATAATCACATTCTGCTCCGCATGCACCCCCCGGCACAATTCATGTTTGACCCCGGAAGGCACGGCAAGCTGTTCGCGCAAACACCCGGTTTCCCTGCAATGGGCCACGCCGGCCGGTGCACCGTTATAACCCGAGCACAGAATGCGCCGCTCCTTGACAAGCACGGCCCCTACCTTGCGCCTGATACAGGTGGCACGGCCGGCCACGAGATCGGCAATACCCATGAAATATGCGTTCCAGGAGGGCCGGGGAGACAAATCAGGTACCATCATCAGCAGTCCCCTGCATACAAAGGATACCGGCTGCATAAATCCGCCACCAAAGACGCTGTCTTTTTTACGGCAGATGCATCATCCAGGACATCACAGATATACCCTGCCATGGTCTGTACAGCATCTTCTTTCATCCCCCTGGAGGTGACAAGGGAAACACCGATGCGGATCCCGCTGGTGACAAAGGGGCCTTTTTTCTCATTGGGAACCGTGTTTTTGTTCACAATGATATCGGCACTGCCCAGGCGCTCTTCCGCTTCTTTGCCGGAAAATCCGTTCCGGGTAAGGTCCACCAGCACCATATGGTTGTCCGTGCCGTCAGACACCAGTTTATACCCCCGGTCCATGAGCACGTCTCCCAGTACAGCGGCATTTTTCACCACCTGTTTCTGGTATTGCACAAAGCCCGGCTGCAATGCCTCATGAAAGGCCACCGCCTTGGCTGCAATCACGTGCATGAGGGGCCCCCCCTGGATTCCCGGAAAAATCTGGCTGTTGATCTTCCCGGCAAAGGTGTCCGATCCCAGAATCAATCCCCCCCTGGGTCCCCGCAGGGTCTTGTGGGTGGTGGAGGTAACCACATCCGCATGTCCCACCGGCGAAGGATGCACCCCGGCGGCCACAAGCCCGGCAATGTGCGCCATATCCACCATGAGGTGCGCACCCACGGATGCGGCGATATCTGCAAATCCTTTAAAATCGATAATCCTGGGGTAGGCACTGGCACCAGCCACAATCAGCTTAGGCTGAAAGGTTTTGGCCAGATCTGCCACCTGGTCCATGTCAATGGTCTGGGTATCGGCAGACAGCCCGTAGTGGGAAAAATGAAACATTCTGCCGGAAAAACTGGCGGCCGCGCCATGGGTGAGGTGCCCCCCGTGGGTCAGGTCCATTGCCAGGATCCGGTCTCCGGGTTCCAGCAGGGCGAAATACACGGCCATGTTGGCCTGGGACCCGGAATGGGGCTGCACATTCACATATTGGGCTTCGAACAGTTCTTTTGCCCGGGCAATGGCCAGGTCTTCTGCCTGGTCCACAAAATCACAGCCGCCGTAATACCGCCGGGAAGGGTAGCCTTCCGCATATTTATTGGTGAGAATCGATCCCTGGGCCGCCAGCACAGACCGGCTGACCGTATTTTCCGAAGCAATCAGGTTGAGTGTTGATTCCTGGCGGCGGGTTTCTTTTTCGATTATCGCTGCTATCCGGGAATCATTTGTAACAAGATCTGCCATGTGCCCTTCCTTTTTCCTGTCCAACAAGACCTGGGAACCAGGGTTTGTTCCTGAACAGGCCCGGGTTTGTCAGTCCTGGTTGTCCATGGACCGGATCCGGTCCAGGTGTCTGCCGCCGTCAAATTTTGTGTCAAGAAACCCGTCCACCAGGGCACAGGCCAGGGCATCTCCGATGATCCGGCCCCCCAGTGCCAGTATGTTGGCATCGTTATGGCGCCGGCTCATGATGGCGGAAAAAAGATCCGAGCACAAAGCGGCCCGTACCCCCGGGTACCGGTTGGCTGCCATGGACATGCCAATGCCGGAACCGCACACCAGAATCCCTCTGGCAAAACGGGCTTCTGAAATGGCAGCGGCAACTTTTTTGCCGTAATCCACATAATTGACCGAAGATTCTGTGTAAGTGCCGGCATCCTCAACTGTATATCCTCTGGAAGACAGATGGGTGCGAATTTTTTCCTTTAGTTCAAAACCGGCATGGTCACTGCCGATAATAATGGATGTATCCATGGGAATTCCCCGGAGTTTCAGGACTTGGATTTGATAAAATCGATGGCATCCTGAACGGTTCTAAGGTTCTCAGCTGCATCATCATCAATTTCAATTGCAAAAATTTCTTCCATGGACATGACAAGTTCAACAATTGTCAAAGAATCTGCTCCCAGATCTTCTATCAAAGAAGCTTCCGGCACCACATCTTCAATATCAATATCCGGAATTTTTTCAGCAATTATTTTTTTCACTTTGGTTTCAATCGTCATGAAAAACCCTGCTCCTTACATTTGTATATGACCGGCAACAGAAATGTTACACCTCATCTTCTGCCTTAACATTTCTGTCCTTGTATGCACCGCATTCCGGGCAGGCCATATGGGGAAGTTTGGCTTCCTGGCATTCCGGACATTTTGTCACGGTAGGGGCCTGGGTTTTGTAATGGGTCCGTCTTTTTCTGCCCCTTGCCTTGGAGCTTTTCTGCTTTGGTACTGCCATTGGTCTCTCCTAAAAGTATGCATAAATTCATATTGTATTTTTCATCTTGCCGCATGATAATAAAACAAACCTAATTACCGTAATTTCAGGCATGTGTCAAGATCTAAACAAAATCCCTGTCAGGAAACAAAGATGGGACACGGTATTGCCTGCCGGCTGGTTTTGTGATACCTAAAGGCGCGATTTTACAGAAAAATATATTTTAAGGAGATACCATGAAAACCGTTGTCACCCGCTTCCCCCCCTCCCCCACTGGATTTCTGCACATCGGCGGCGCCAGGACCGCTTTGTTCAACTGGCTGTATGCCAGAAAAACCGGTGGAAAATTTATACTGCGCATTGAAGACACGGATGCGGCAAGGTCCACCACAGATTCTGTGGATGCTATTTTACACGCGTTGCAATGGCTGGGAATAGACTGGGATGAAGGGCCGTATTTCCAGACCCGGAGAAAAGACATCTATGCCGGTCATATCGAAAAACTGGTGGCTTCCGGCCATGCCTACTATTGTTCGTGCACCCAGGATGAGGTCAATGCCATGCGGGAAGCAGCCAGGGCCAAAGGCCTGAAACCCATGTACAACGGCAGATGCCGGGAACGCGGTTTGCCCGAATCTGAAAATACGGTGGTCCGGCTGCGCACCCCCGATACCGGGGCCACCGTGGTGGAAGACATAGTCAAGGGGAACACCGCGTTTCAGAACGCGGAAATGGATGATTTTATCATCCAGCGCTCTGACGGGTCTGCCATGTACAACCTGGCTGTGGTGGTGGATGACATAACCATGGGCATCAACACCATTATCAGGGGAGATGACCATCTGATCAACACCCCCAAGCAGATCCTCATCTACCAAGCGCTGGGTGCGGACCTGCCGGTGTTCGGTCATGTGCCCATGGTGCTGGGACAAGACAAAGCCCGGCTGAGCAAGCGGCACGGGGCCATGTCCGTGGGAGAATACCGGAAAATGGGGTATCTTGCAGATGCTGTGATCAACTATCTGGTACGGCTGGGATGGTCCCACGGGGACCAGGAGTTTTTTACCCGCAAAGATTTGATCGAAAAATTCGACCTGGCCCACCTGGGCCGGTCTGCTTCCATGTTTGACATGAACAAGCTCACCGCATTGAATGCCAGGCATATCCAGGCAAAATCAGCACCTGAACTGGCACCGGCCCTGCTGCCCCTTCTCAAGGACCAGGGCATTGCAGCAGAAAATGATACCTTTACCCATAAGGTGATCGCAACCCTGCAGCCCAGAAGTAAAACCCTTGTGGAAATGGCTGAAGCAGCCCGGTTTTATTATGTGGATGCCCCGGACCTGGATGAAAAAGCCGCTGCCAAATTCCTTACCACCGATACCGGGCCCATGCTCACCCGGATAGCTGATGCCATTGACAACCTGACTGATTACACCCAGGACGGGTTGGAGGAAATTTTTAAAAAAACAATGGATGATTTTCATCTGGGTTTCGGGAAAATTGCCCAGCCATTACGGGTGGCCGTCACCGGCACCACAGTGAGTCCGGGAATATTCGAGATGCTGCTGGCGTTAGGAAAAGACAAGACGGTTGCGCGCATCAGGCGCGCGGTTTCTTTCATTGCATCCCGGTCCTCTTGAAAAAAGATCTGTCACTGCTGCCCGTACAGCAGACCGGCATACCCCACAAAGGAATCAGACCGGGTGTTGTCGTAACTTGTGGCGTAATCAAGGACCTGGGCCCTGGTTGCGCCCATTTTTTTTGCAGCAGCAGCAGTGGCAGCAGCTGCCCCCGGACAGCACATGTTGTGGTTGTCCAGGCCCTGGGCAATGATGGCTTTTTCATCCATATCTTTCATGGTTTCCAGGGCTTTGGCATCATTGCTGGTTTTGACCCATTCCACCGCATTTTCCCCGGTCCCGGCAGGGGTAAACCCGAAATTGGGACCATAATGGGTCATGTCTGTGGACCCGATCACCCTGATATTTTTTTTAAAGGCATCGGCGGTTTCCACCACCGTGTTTCCGATGACAGGGGCAAAATAAGACGGGGCCACCCCGCAGACCACTATCTGCGCATCCGGGAAAAAATATTTGATAAACGGATATTGCACTTCCAGGGTATTTTCATCCACAAATTTCAGCGGAGACCGCTTGCGGATGCTGATATTGTCTGTGACAGCTTCCACCAGGTCTGCATCCACTGTAATGTCCCCCAGGGGGGTTTCAATCTCTCCTCTGGTCATGACAAAAGGTTCCGACTGCTGGTGCATGTGGGCACCGAACAGGACAATGGTATCCACGGTTGCCGGCGACGACGGTACCAGGCTGGCAATGGTCCGGCAGGCAATGCTGCCGGAATAGACCCATCCGGCATGGGGAACAATACCCGCGGCAAAGCTGCCTTTGGCCGGACCTGATTTTTCTGCCAAAAATTTCTGGATAAAGGTTTCACATTCATCTGCCGAGGCCGGATACCAGGTACCGGCAAATGCGGTGCGTTTTTTTTCCATGGTTCCTCCTTTTTGAGGTATGAGGATTGAGGTATGAGGTATGTGGATGTTACCCGGGCAGCTTTCCTTCTCATACCTCACCCCTCATACCTCACAACTAAGGATGTGAAGTTACTTGACCCCACACTGATTTTCTATGTTGCGGATTTTTCCTTTACTTTCTGGCGAATCCACGCCAGCCAGGGATCAAATCCATCCCCGGTTTTGGCGGACAAGGCAAATACCGGCATGTTTGGATGCACTTTTTTCATGTTGTCCACAGCCAGGGCGGCATCAAAATCCAGGTAGGGCAGAAGATCCACCTTGTTCAAGATGGCGGCATCCGATACCTGGAACATGAGGGGGTATTTCAGGGGTTTGTCTTCTCCTTCTGTAACACTCAACACCACCACCCGGGCATCTTCGCCGATGTCAAACTCTGCCGGGCAGACCAGGTTGCCGATATTCTCCACAATCAAC
>JAWOEP010000060.1:0-7174 GCA_046482705.1 Desulfotignum sp. | reverse complement strand
GGGTCCTATGTGATTTTTGAGTTGGATCATGAAAACTATCAATATGCTTTTGTTTCCGGCCCAAGCACAAAATATCTGTGGTTGTTGTCCAGGACACCTTCAGTAGGAAGAGAAGTTGTTGAAAAATTCATTGAAATGTCTAATTTGTGTGGCTTTGATACAGATGACTTGATTTTTGTGCAACACAAATAGCATATAAGGATTGTAGTGGATGTACTTCAATTTTATCTGGCGATTGAACGGCCCAGGCATGATGATCTGAAATACAGGGAACAGGCGGCCAGCTTGAATGACCCACTAACACCAGATTCACTGAAACTGGTGTGTTTTATCATCCGGGTTGCACGTATCCACATGAGCTAATCAGGAATTATCCAGTTCCTCTATGGTCTACCGTAGAGCTGGCCTGGTGCTTATTTAGCAGGGTGTATCAGATACCTTATGTTCTTTGGATCCGGATTTGATTTCCTGGAAGATTTTCTGTTGGCAGCTGATGCCCAGGCACATCGGTTTGAGGGGGTCTACAGCACGGATAGCCCCCACGTAATTTATAATGACAGCCAGGATCACCGGGACGGTGGGAACAAGGTCCATTCGTTTTAATTTTATAGTTGCTATAGGGGTTTTCCCCTACGAAAATTAGGTAATTACCCCAATTGACAGAATCTTCCTCAGATAGTATGAGACCCCAGAATATCTTCAGGGGAGATAAAGAATGGAAGAGATTAGGGTTCTAGTCATTGATGATGAAACAGCAATTTTGGAAATGCTGGCCCTGGTATTGTCCAGAAAAGGGTACCAGGTTGATACAGCGGACAGCGGCGAGAAGGGCCTGAGAAAACTGCAGTCCAATGATTACGGTCTGGTGATAACCGACATTGTGATGGGCAAAATGTCCGGAGAAGACATGCTTCAGGAAGTCAGACAGCTCAAAGGGGGCAGTATCCCTGTCATCGCCATGTCCGGAACCCCCTGGCTGATGGATAAACACCTGTTTGATGCGGTTCTTCCCAAGCCATATTCCTTAAAAGCACTTTTTGAGATGGTGCAGAATTTGTTATCTCCCACAGGTAATTCTATATCAGCCTCCCCGACTCCCAGCTGAACCATAATGCAGTCCAGCATTCAATCACACCGATAATCTTTCCACAAACCAATTCACCTTTGTTTCTCCATCCTTTGCTTCTCACCCCTCTGGCCATTACGTCGTTAAACCCGGAATAGCGCCTGTTTATCCTTTGATAGCGCCTAATAAATTGGTGAAGGCGGCTGTTTTTTCCTGATACCAATTGTAACTATATTTTCTGCCAAATTTGATGATTTTTGTAAGGCAATAAAATCCTGGACAAATGGTGCAATATCAATATGCAGCGGTTGCGTTTCAGGTGCAGTGCAAAGAACCCTGACTTGATTATATCTTTACACAGGGCAAAAATGCTGATATCAGGATGAGACAGGGTAAAAAACAAGAAAATGTCTAATGATTATATGTCTGTCTTTGCCTGAATATTCAAACCCGGTGTGTCCGTATGAAGCATAAAAAAAAATGCATTTCTGTGATTTGGATCTGCCTGTGGGTCAGCTTTCTCCTGGTGGTTTTTTCTTCTCCTGCAACCGCTCGGAAGGTTATTGTGTCATCGGTTTCGGGCAGCGCTGGCGGCGGCGGTCCCAATTCGGACATATTGCACACCATTGCGAAACGGCTTGAAACCAAACTTGTCCTTTTGCAGGCCCCCTTCAAGCGGCGTCTGATCATGATGGCAAATGGGGAAATCGATATCATGGTGGGCCTGGTCAAACATCCGGACCGGCAGGACTATATTCACTTTGTGGAACCAGCTTATAAAAGCCGGTCTGATGCGGTATTTTTTGTTCCCAGAAACAACGCCCACCGTATCACCCGGTATGAAGACCTGAACGGTCTTACTATCGGAACCACCATAGGAGCCAGGTATTCCCCCCGGTTTGATAATGATCAAAAAATCCGAAAGGATCCGGTGCCCAAAGGAGAACTGAATCTGAAAAAGCTGCTGCTCGGCCGGATCGATGCCGTTGTTTTTCCGGAAGGAGCTGGTATTGATCTTGGATATAAAATGGGCATATCAGACCAGATTGAAATTGCTGTGTTCCGGTTCAACCGAATAAAAAATATCCATATAGGCATTTCCAGAAAATCCGATATCATGAAAGAGATGCCCCAATATGAAACACTTATCCGCGAGATGATCATATCCGGGGAGATCCGGCAGGTCTATAAAGCCTATTACCGGCAACGGGGTCTGCCTGTACCGGCTGTCTGATTTTTTTTCGGCATGCCGGAATATGGCCATCTGTCAGCCAAAAATATGACAAAATAATTCTCACTGAAAAAGCGTATTGGTTTTATCTATGGAAATTCAAAACTGTAGAGATTCTTTCAATTTGATTCATGGCCGGATTTAAAGGATAATGTACAGCCAAACCGGCATGAAAGCAGTTAATTGCACCATTGCGCTGTGACCGGGCAGATCAGGGAGATGAAATGAATAGGAAAACAGATAACAGATTGCAGGATTTTCGGTTGACCCAGTGTGTGAAAGGGGCGGGCTGAGCTGCCAAACTGCCGCCAGGGGACCTGGCAGAGGTTTTAACCGGATTGTCCATCCCGACAGATAAAAATGTTCTGGTGGGGATGGGTACAGCCGATGATGCCGGGGTTTACCAGGTGAGCCCGGATCTGGCCCTGATTCAGACGGTGGATTTTTTTACCCCGATTGTGGATGATCCTTATGATTTTGGCTGCATCGCCGCTGCCAATGCACTTTCTGACGTATATGCCATGGGCGGGGTTCCCAAAACCGCCATGAATCTGGTGGCATTCCCCCTGGGGACCATGGATATAAAAGTGCTGCGGGATATCCTGGCCGGCGGCCTGCATATTCTGGAAAAAGCAGGCACCGTGCTTTTGGGCGGCCATTCAATCGAAGATGATGAACTCAAGTACGGCCTTTCCGTGACAGGGTTTGTTCATCCGGATAAAATACTGGCCAACCAGGGGCTGCTGCCCGGAGACCACCTGATCCTGACCAAACCCCTGGGAACCGGCATCATGAATACTGCTGTCAAAGCGGGCCTTGCAACAGCAGGGCAGATACGTGCTGTCACAAAACTCATGAAAACCCTGAACCGGGATGCAGCAGAGGTGATGACCGGGTTTTCCGTCAGCGCCTGCACCGATGTCACCGGATTTGGTCTGCTGGGACATCTGGCGGAAATGATTGCAGGCACAAAAGTGGGGGTCACTGTTTTCAGTGACAGGGTGCCCCTGATTTCCGGGGCCATGGAATTTGCTGGTATGGGGTTGGTGCCCGGTGGTGCATTCCGGAACCGAAAATTTCGGGAAAACATGGTGTCATCAAGCAGAGGGATCAATCCAGTGCTTCGGGATCTTTTGTTTGATCCCCAGACATCCGGCGGTCTGCTCATGGGATGTCCTGAAAATCAGTCCCAGTCGCTTCTGGATGCCCTGCACAGGCAGGGAATCACTGATGCTGCTGTGATTGGCCAGGCAACAGATGTCCAGCCAGGGGTTATGACCATTGCATAGCTGATAATATTTCAAACAGGTACCCCGTTAAATGTGACAAAACACAACCAAAATGTAAGGAAATATGACATGACAACAGATATCAATGCCCTGGGCCTTGTCTGCCCCCAGCCGGTGCTCAAGACCAAACAGGCCGTAGATCAGATTCATCCCCTTCATCTGACGGTGCGGGTGGACAATGAAGCAGCGGTGGAAAACGTCTCCCGGTTTTTGAACACCCGGGGGTATGAAACCACAGCCTCGGGTCAGGGCGGTGATTTCACCATCACAGCGAGCCAAACCTCCGGACATGGCCAGGGCACAAAAAAATCTATGGAAGCACAATCAGCCGAAGCGCTTGTGGAAGATGATACCCCGGAGCCCCGCCAGAAAATACTGGTTTTTATCGCAACCGATCGCATGGGATTCGGAGATGATGACCTGGGCAGAAAACTGATGATCAGCTTTATCAAAACCCTGGGAGAAATGGGAGATGATCTGTGGCGTCTGGTTTTTGTCAACAACGGGGTAAAACTGACCATAACCGGTTCTCCTGTTCTGGAAACCCTTCAGGAATATGACCGGCAGGGGGTCTCCATACTGGTGTGCGGCACCTGTCTGTCCCATTTTGATCTGTTGAAAGCAAAACAGGTGGGAGATACCACCAATATGCTGGATATCGTCACTTCTCTGCAACTGGCCCAGAAAGTGATACATCCCTGATTCATTTGTGGTTTTTTCCTTGTATTTTCTTTTCTACCTCCCGTAAGTTGTGATAGAATAAATTATTCTGAAGGCATCTGCCTGATTATACTTATAAGGGAGGTTGCATCATGAAAAATATTTCTTCTAAAAAACTGGTGACAGATCTGTTCTCCGCTGCTGATGTGGAGATCAACGGGTCCCGGCCCTGGGATATCCAGGTGAACCAGGATCTTTTTTACAAGCGCCTGGTGACAGGCGGATCCAAGGCCCTGGGCGAAAGCTATATGGACGGATGGTGGGAATGCAGCCGGCTGGACCATTTTTTTGATAAAATTCTCCAGGTCCGGCTGGACCAGCAGGCCAAAAAATCTTTTACTGCGTTATGGTGCCGGACAAAAGCATTTTTAACCACCTCGCCGGGAAAGCTTCGGGCCTTTGAAATCGGCCGGCGCCATTACGATATCGGCAATGAACTTTTTTCTCTCATGCTGGACAAATGGATGAATTATTCCTGTGCCTACTGGAAAGAGGCCCGAACCCTGGATGAGGCCCAGGAATCCAAAATGGAACTTATCTGCCGCAAATTGCAGCTGCAGCCCGGCATGCGGGTACTGGATATCGGCTGTGGATGGGGTGGGCTTGCCGCATATATGGCAAAAAAATATCAGGTAAAGGTCGTGGGCATAACGGTTTCCAAAGAACAGGTAGCCCTGGCCAGACAGCGGTGCGAAGGGCTTCCTGTGGACATCCGGCTCATGGACTACCGTGATCTGGATGAAACCTTTGACCGTATTGTGTCTGTGGGCATGTTTGAGCATGTGGGGGTGCGCCGGTACCGAACCTTCATGGCAGTGGTGAAGCGCTGCCTGACTGACCAGGGGCTGTTTTTGCTGCATACCATTGCCGGCAACCGGTCGGTGCGGTGGACTGATCCCTGGATTTCCACCTATATTTTCCCCAACTCCATGCTGCCTTCCAGCCGCCAGATTTCCACGGCAGCGGAAAATCTGCTGGTTCTGGAAGACTGGCACAGTTTTGGCCCGGATTATGATCCCACCCTGCTGGCCTGGTACCGCAATTTTGTGGAAAACTGGCAGCATCTTGCGCCTGAGTATGACAAACGGTTCTACCGCATGTGGACCTACTACCTGCTGGCCTGCGCCGGTGCGTTTCGTGCCCGCAGGAACCAGTTGTGGCAGGTTGTGTTTTCCAATAACGGGGTCAGGCCGGCTTATGAAAGTGTGCGCTGATCAGGGTACTTCTTTGTGGAGGCTTTCAGGTATGCCTGTAATTGTTACTGCTCCTCCGTTTTTGCCGTTGATTGTTTTTCGGGTCATTTCAAAAACGGTTGAAATGACCCGAAAATGACATGCACAACCTAATACCGGAATTTTTCCTGAAACCAGGCAGGCAGTTCGGCAATTTTCATGCGGGTCTGGTCCATGGTGTCTCTGTCACGGATGGTGACAGCATTGTCTTCCAGGGAATCAAAATCAAAGGTCACGCAATAGGGGGTGCCGGCTTCGTCATGGCGGCGGTAGCGTTTGCCGATGCTGCCCACCATGTCAAAGTCGATGTTCAGTCCCAGCTCTTGCACCAGCAGGGTAAAGACCTTTTTTGCCTCATCCCCCAGTTTTTTCTGCAAAGGAAGGACCGCGACTTTTATGGGGGCCAGCTGGTTGTGCAGATGCAGCACCACCCGGCTGTCACCTTCTTCCAGCTGTTCTTCTTCATAGGCATCGCACAAAAATACCAGGGCGGACCGCTGCACCCCTAAGGAAGGCTCAATCACAAAGGGGATGTATTTTTCCTTGGTGGTTTCGTCAAAATACTGCAGGTCCTTGGCAGAGTGGGCCATGTGCTGTTTTAAATCATAATCGGTTCTGGATGCGATCCCGCAAAGTTCTCCCCAGCCAAAAGGGTATTGGTATTCAATGTCAGAGGTGGCATTGGAGTAGTGGGAAAGCTCTGAATCATCGTGATCCCGCAGCCGCAGGTTGTCCGGATTGACGTTCAGGCCCTTGTACCAGTCCATGGTAAAATTTTTCCAGTATTCATGGTGCTCCAGCTCGGTGCCGGGCTTGCAAAAATATTCGATTTCCATCTGCTCGAACTCCCTGGTCCTGAACACAAAGTTGCCCGGGGTGATCTCATTTCTGAAAGCCTTGCCGATCTGGGCAATACCAAAGGGCACTTTTTTGCGGGAGGTGGTCTGGACATTTTTGAAGTTTACAAAAATACCCTGGGCGGTTTCCGGCCGCAGGTAAATATCTTTGCCTTCCCCTTCCACAACCCCCTGCTTGGTTTTGAACATCAGGTTGAAGGCTTTGGGCAGGGTCCAGTCCAGGGCTCCGCAATGGGGGCAGGTGATCTTTTTTTCATTGATGAAATCCAGCATGTCCCGGGGCGGGGTTTTTTCTCCGGCCCAGTTGGCAGGGGTGAGATCGGATTTATTGTCAAACTGCCACCCTTCCACCAGTTTGTCTGCCCGGTCCCGGGATTTGCATTTTTTGCAGTCCATGAGGGGATCGGCAAAACTGCCCACATGTCCGGAAGCCACCCAGGTTTCCGGGTTCATAAGAATGGCGGCATCCAGCCCTACCATATCGGTTCTTTCAATGACAAATTTTTTCCACCATGCCTGTTTCAGGTTGTTGAGCAGCTCCACCCCCAGAGGACCGAAATCCCAGGAATTGGCCAGGCCGCCGTATATTTCCGATCCCGGATATACAAACCCCCTGCGCTTGGAAAGCGATACCACCTTGTCCAGCAATGTTTCTTCTTTTTTGTTTTTTCCCATTCTTTGTCTCCATATTCTGGTTTGAACTGCCTGTGATTGGCTCCGGGCAATTCATTGTTTATATGTCATTCGGATAAGTTGATTTATGTAATACACTTTCAAGA
>JAWOEP010000050.1:0-2992 GCA_046482705.1 Desulfotignum sp. | reverse complement strand
TGACGAACCCCATCCCGCAACAAGAAATTCGCTTTCACCATGATACCTGTCCGGCCCCTTCATTTCTCCGGTCATTCCCTGTATTTTGGCCCGGCGCTTTTCCACCATGTTGTTCCGATAAGCAATGGTTTCACTCATATGGCCTGTTTCATCATGTTCGTTGGCTGTAACCCCGACCAGTGCCCGGCCTTTGCAGGGCAGTGCCCTGGGGGATACCCCGGATTCTGTGACCGTGAACCGTTTATAATCTGAAGGGGAAGACATATCTGCATCAGATGTCACAAACCGTTCAATTTCTTCGGGGACTGTCATTTCCCGTGTCGTCATCCATAAAGAGTCATTAAAATACTGATCCGTGAGGATGATGGCCGGCACCTGATATTTTTCACTCAGATGAAATGCCCGGACCATGGTGTCAAATGCCTGGTTTACAGAACGCGGGGCAAAAACAAATCTGGGAAATTCATCCTGGGAGGCATGGATCACAAAAAGCAGGTCTCCCTGACCGGTCCGGGTGGGCAGACCGGTAGCCGGTCCGGGCCGCTGGGAATTGATAATCACAACCGGTGTTTCCGTAATTCCTGCAAGGCCCAGGCCTTCGGCCATAAGGGAAAACCCCCCGCCGGAGGTGGCGGTCAACGCCCGGACCCCTGCATAAGAGGCCCCGATTATCATATTTATTGCACTTATTTCATCTTCTGCCTGCTCCACAAGCACAGGCAGCTGATCCATATATTCAGCCAAGTGTATCATGATACCCGTTGCCGGTGACATGGGGTAAAATGCCCCCAGCCGACAGTCTGCTGCCAGGGCACCCAGAGCAAGGACCCGGGCTCCGGTAACCAGCGTGCCTTTGGAAGCACCATCAGACGGCCAGTCAAATTTTTGGGAAAACTCCCTATTTTTTACGGAATCAAATCCGCTGCGGCCGGCAGTAATATTGTTTTCCAGCACTTTTTCTTTTTTTTCAAATTTTTTGGTAAGGATTTTTTCAAACAGGGAAAACGGTGTCCCAAGAAGCGACAGACATGCGCCTGCCGCCACTGTATTGGTCATGATCTTTCCACCTGCATCTTTTGCCAGATCAGAAAACGCAATCGGCACCACATTTTTTTCATGGGCCTGTTCAGGCAATTTTTCTTTGGAATCGTCCTTTTTTGCATCATCCGGGAAATCCAGCAGGACAAGCCCGGTTTCAGCCATTTCATTTTTATGCAGATTCCAGGTGTCAGTATTCAAGGCAATTAACAAATCAATTTTGTGGCAGGGTGCAAACACCGGTTCATCGCTGATACGGATCTGCATGAAACTGTGTCCTCCCCGTATGCGCGATTCAAAATCGTTGACAGCCATAAGATACAGGCCAGCCTTGTGACAGACCCGGGCGATAATATCTCCCACGGTCTGTATCCCCTGGCCGGCCTCTCCTCCGATGGTGACGGTAACGTCTATACTCATAAGGGCTCCTTTTTCAGGTGAAAATTATGTAATAAATGGTTTTGGCATAACCATGAGACAGTTTGGCATCAGGACAGTTTTTCCAGAGAGGTCTGGATA
Organism: Desulfotignum sp.; assembly: GCA_046482705.1. GTDB lineage: Bacteria > Desulfobacterota > Desulfobacteria > Desulfobacterales > Desulfobacteraceae > Desulfotignum. Next base: position 1,435 of record JAWOEP010000050.1, on the reverse strand, counting down.
AAAGCCGGCAGATCACCGGGATTTCTGCTTGTCACAAGATTGCCGTCCTCCACAACTGACTGATCTATAAATTTCCCTCCGGCATTTTTAATGTCCTGCACAATGGAGGTCCAGCCGGTCAATGTCCTGCCCTGGATCACATCCGCTGTTATCAGCAGCTGTGGACCATGACAGATGGAAAAAACCGGTTTGTCTTTTTCCATGAAATCCCGGGTAAAACTGACAGCGCTTTCATGGGCACGCAGCTGGTCCGGTGAATATCCGCCGGGAATGAGAAGCGCATCAAAATCAGCTGCTTTCACCTTTTCTACATTCTGATCAATGGTTACAGGCGTCTGCTGTTTTTTTCCTTTTACCGTTTTTCCCGCTTCAAGACCCACATGGACAATTTCATGGCCTTTTTCTTTAAACGCGTTTACCGGTTCGGTGTATTCTGAATCTTCAAAATAATTGTCTATAATTACAGCTATTTTACTCATTTTTTTTCCTTTCCGGCGCTGATGCGCCGATTTGTTTATTGTTTGGCAGCCTGCCCCTTTTCCAAGTGCCGCATGAGCAGGAGTGAAATTACCCGGTACAAGATGAGCATCGTGAACAGCACACCCAGCAAGGCGCAGGCGCGCCAGAAAAATGCATTCATCACAACCATGCTCTGATCGGCCACCCTCATGATCCGCCCATCAACCGAATCATTCACCTCCTGCATCCCGTGTTCCAGATCTGACAATCCTGACAGGTGTTCCGCCGTTGTGAGCAATTCGTTCATTTCCTTTACAGCGAGCTTCACATTTTTGGCCGTCTGCTCATACTCCCGGATGTCAAAGGCGTGCCCCTCCTTGCCCGTCTTCGACCGGGACGCGGCCGCAAACCGGGCATACAGGGTATCCGCCGTCGTGAGCATCTCGTTCATTTCCTCCACGGCGAGCGTCACGGCTTTGGCCGTCTGCTGGTACTCTCGGATGTCAAAGGTGTGCCCTTCCTTGCCCGTCTTCGACGGTTTCGAGGACGCAAACCGAGCATACAGGGTATCCGCCGTCGTGATCATCTCGTTGAGTGATTCGGCCGCTGGTTTCAGCGACGTGACCAACGTGTCTGCCTCCTCTACAGCGGCCCGCACGTTGGTGATTGCCGCATCCGCACGCTGCAAACGGTCATCGAACCCTTTGAAGATGGCTTGCCGCTCGGTTGCAATGTTTGCGGGCAGCTGTTCGATCTGATCGGTCACCGAATGCACGTCGGCAAACGCCGTGTTGAGTTCAGGGGTGGCCACCAAATCGGCCTTCATCGTCGCCGCCTGCCACCGGAGCAGCGTGGACGCGCGCTTGAACCGATAGAACATGCGCTCGGCGAGCAGTCGTGTCTCGTCGACGGACTGGGCCGCTTCCCCGATCTCCTCGAAGAGGCCCCCGGCCTCGAGTATTTGCTCGGCGGCCGA
>JAWOEP010000038.1:0-5793 GCA_046482705.1 Desulfotignum sp. | reverse complement strand
CGGTTAAGCTTGACCATTTCAAAGCCTGTGACCTTGATAAACACCTTGCCGGTATCATCTGCCAGAGTGAGGTCATAGGTGTTGGTTTCCTTTCCTGATGCCTTTTTTTCCGTGATGCACAGATAGTCGGTATGTTTTTCCACCGGCGCAAAAAAGGTCATGGACGTGATGCGGAAAGGCAGCACGGTCCGGGAGGTGGTGAGAAATTCCAGAAGTCCACCGGTCTGGAACATGGCATCCACCAGCACCGGGGCAGCCTGGAACTGCGGATCTGTTTCTCCCTTGAAGAACGGGGCAGCGGATCTGTCCTTCACCGTGGTGACCAGGGTGGTGCCGTCAAAGGAGTTGATATCCGTGATGGTGGCAAACAGCCCGAACATGAACAGCCGTCCGGGATGGTACACCATGTCAGCCAGATCCCCTTCCCAGGACACGGGATGAAATGCGGGCAGATCAATGGTTTCCTGTGCCGGCCGTTCCTTTGCCAGAAAAAACTGCCCCTGGTAATGCAGCTTGGGATCCCCCATCATCCTGCCGTCCGGAGTCTTGAACACTGAGGTGATGTCACAGGCATAGTCACCGGCTGGCTGTCTGGTACTGGAAATGATGATCTCCTTGGGCCGGCCCTTGAGCAGTTTGATGCCGTAGGGAATGGCAAAATCAGACAGTCCCGTGACCACGGATCCATCTCCGGCCAGGGCTGCGGCAGCCTCGGCCATGGTCTCGATGCCGGTGGAGCCCAAAAACAGGGGCACATCCCCCATGGTATGGTCATGGAGAAACAGGTCATGGTCCAGGTCCAGCACCCGGGTCCAGACTGCGGTGTTCTCTGTCTGGTGCGTCCCCTCTCCGAGAAAGGGAAAAGCCTTATCCTGTGGGGTGCCCAGCAGCCCGTCGATGTCAAAATCATAATCCAGGCCGGAAAACACCATTTCAGACTCGGTTTTATCCAGCAGGTCTGCCATGAAGAACTTCACGCCCTGGTCCATGGGCAGAAACTGGATGCCGCGGTCCTCCAGCACCTTTTTCACGGTGGGATTGGTGGCCATGCCCACCCCGCCCCAGGCGGTCCAGGCATAGACTTTATAGGTTTTCTCCGGATGCAGCTGTTTTTCTCTAAACAGGGTTTTGCCTAAGAAATCGTTGGCAGCGGTGTAATCCACCTGGCCCTGGTTGCCGAACCGGGCCGTGACAGATGAAAAGGTGAAAAAATACCGGTATTCCCTGTCTTCTGCGGCAGCCAGCAGGTTGCGCATACCCTTGACCTTGACATCCACCACCAGCTCGAAGGCTTTCCGCTCCTTTTTGGGGATGAACTGACTCATCTCCATGCCTGCGGCATGGAAGATGCCGTCAATGCGGTCACAGGCATCCACCGCCTTTTTCACCGCCTGGAAGTCGGTGACATCGGTGCAGTGATAGGTCACAGAAATCCCCTGGGATTTGAGGTACTCGATGTTGGCAATGGATTGTCGGACCCGCAGCAAACGGTCCAGGGCCTGTTTCACTGCCACCGGTTTTTCCCCGGGCATCTGGTTCCGCAGCATGGCCATCAGGTCGGCTTCGGTTGCAGTCGGTTTCAGCAGTGCAGGATCTGTGGCATAGATATCATTGATATCCAGGATCACCAGGTTGACCCTGTAGGCGGCCACCACCTGTTTTAAAATCTCATAGGTGATGCCGCCGGCCCCGCCGGTCACAAGCAATGTGTCACCGTCCGATACAATGGGCGCATCGGTGCGGGCGGTTTCCGGGCGCATGGACAGCACATAGCGTTTTTTGTTCTTATACCCCACCTCGCACCGGGGATCAGCACAGAGCAATTCGCCCAAAAACAGATCAGCAATGCGGGCCAGGCTCTTTTTGGGATATTTATAGGAAAAATCCACCACCTTGACCCGGGTGTTTTCCAGCTCTTTGTTGGCGGTCTTGAGCATGCCGCTCAGGGCTGCAAACAGCGGATGGATCTCACCGCAGCCATCCATATAGGGAAACACCACGGAGTCGAATGCAATGGTGCCGATGATGGTGTCTGCTGCATCCAGTTTGTCAAACAGGGTTTTGAGCAGCAAAAAGGGTGACTTGACCGTGGTGTTCACATCCGTATCTGCGGCAAATTCTGTGTTTTTCCGGTCAAAGTATGCATCCAGAGAAGCCAGGTGGATAAATCCTGTGATCTGCGGATCTGTCTTGGCAAAGGTTTCAATGGCAGCCTGGAACCCGTCCAGATCAGACAGGTCAGCTGTCACATCCGCACCATTTGCCCCCAGGGTGATCACTTCTCCGCCGGCAGATCGTATCCGCTCCATCACTGCTTCGGCAAATCCATGGCTGTCCAGGGAGACCAGCAATTTGTGACCGGAAAAATCCGGCCTGCCCGGAGCCGGCATGTCTGCTTCATTTACCCGCACCACCAGGCGCTTGATAGGGGATGCAGGGTCTGGAAAAAGATCATCCACCCCTGATGTTTCAGGTTCGATCCTGTTTTCCTGAACCGCATCTGATGATCCGGTGACCGGGACAATGTCTTCTGCCGGCGCAGGGGCTGCCGGCACACGGGCCTGGATATAGGCGGTAAGTTTTTCAATGGTGTTCAGATCCCGCAGCCGCAGGTCATCAGGCACGGCAAAACCGAAATGGCCTGCCACCTTGCCGAAGATCTCCACCTGCTTTACCGTGTCAATACCTAAGTCCGCTTCCAGGTCCAGGTCATCTGCCAGCATGTCCGGGGTGTATCCGGTCTGGCGGGCGATCACATCCTTGACCACGGCAGCGGTGTTTTCACTCCCGCTCAAAGACCGGGTTACCACCCGCTCCCCGGAATCCATGGTATGGGCTGCAGCCGGCATCGGGATATCGTTGCCATCGGCGGCATCAGCAGGTCCGCCCATAACGGCCTTCGTCCCTGTATCGGTGACAGTCTGGGGATCAATAACGGTTTGGGTATCAGTGCCGGCAGCAGCAGATCCCTCCCCTGCCCCGGCGGTTCGGGCGGCCACATAGGCGGCCAGTCTGGCAATGGTGTTCAGATCCCGCAGCCGCAGATCATCAGGCACGGCAAAACCGAACTGGGTGGCCACCTTGCCGAAAATCTCCACCTGTTTCACCGTGTCAATGCCCAGGTCGGCTTCCAGGTCCAGGTCATCATCCAGCATGTCCGGGGTATACCCGGTCTGGGCTGCTATGACATCCTTGACCGCAGCCGACACCTGATCAGCAGGCACCTCCGGGGTAACAATGCGTTCACCGGAATCCATGGTGTGGGCGGCTGCCGGCCGGGCAGATACCTGGTCTGATGATGCAGATGCCTCATCAGCGCTGGATACAGGGGATGCGGTAATACCGGCCCCGGCCAGTGCGGCACCGGATGTAGGAGCGGAACGGGCCGCCACATATTCGGCCAGCTTGTCAATGGTGTTCAGATCCCGCAGCTTGAGATCATCAGGCACGGGAAATCCGAACTCCGTAGCGATCTTGCCGAAGATCTCCACCTGCTTCACCGTGTCAATGCCCAGGTCGGCTTCCAGGTCCAGGTCGTTCTCCAGCATGTCCGGGGTATATCCGGTCTGGGCCGCAATCACCTGTTTGATCTTTTCTGCTGCAACGGCGCTGTCCTGTCCGGCATTGGATGCTGCCCTGCCTGACCGGTCCGTGGCTGCTGCTGGTACCTGCCGGCCGGCAGGGGCTGCAGCAGGTGCCGGTGCGGTTTTGGCAACAGTTGAAGATCGGGGCATGGACCCTGCGGTTGAAGGTATTTCTGCGGCAGGTGCAGGCATGGCCGGCACCCGGGTGGTCTGGGGCTGTGTTTTCGGGACATCGGCTGCCGGGTCTCCCCCCACCACGCACAGGGTGTTGTCAATGATTTTCAACTCCGGCTTTTGTGCACCTGTGATATGGCGCAGCCATCTGTGGTATGCCAGATTACCCTGGACAGCATTCTCCTGGATGCGTTTCACAAACATAAAGGCAAAGTGGGAACCGAATCCGGCAGACAGGTGCAGGCCGTATTCACTGGTGATATTTTCCTGACCGGAAAAATTCAGTTTTTTAAAATGATCGGGAATTTTGGTCAGATTGGCGATGGGAGGGGCCTTGCGGTTCTGCAGGGCCTTGACCAGGACCACATCTTCAATGGCCGCCCCCAGGGTATGGCCGGTGAACCCTTTGGTGTTGGAGATGCAGATGCTGTTCAAATGGTCGGCAAAGGTGGTTTCCAGGGCCGTGACCTCGGCATCTGCGCTGCCACCCCTGGCCGGGGTGTAGGTCTCATGGGACATGAACAAAAGCTTGTCTGCATAATCCTGTTTTTTCAAACCGGTACGCTTTTCCACCTTATTGATGAATCGGGTCATCTCCTTTGCCATATGGGGCACATCGATATTGTAGGTGTGATAGGCGGAATTGGCGATGTGGGTGCCCAGGATCTCGCACTGGCCGTTCATGCCCCGCCGGCTTACCTCTGAATCAGCTTCGATGACAAGGCCCACGGCACCGGATCCGAGAATGGTGCCGTTGCGGTCTTCATCAAAGGGCTTGGCTGCCTCTGACACCCGCTTTTTGATGGTGGCGGCCCCCAAGGCCAGGAATCCGGACCCCACCCACTGGTTCTGCCGGGCGGATGTGGCGTTTTCCCCGCCCACCACCAGGACCCGTTTGCACCGGCCGGTGCGGATCCAGTCCTCGGCAATGCCGACGGCCAGGGTGGTGGAGGCGCAGGCTGAAGACACCAGGGTATTCGGGCCTTTGGCCTTGATGATCATGGCCAGGTGGGCCGATCCCAGGGGACAGGCATTGGCCAGAAAGTTTCTGTCAAATGTGTAGGTGGAAAAATCCTTTCTTTTCCGGGCTTTGGACTTGAAAAACCAATCAGTGAGTTCCTCTTTGATCTCCATGTCCTTGACGCGCTCCATGAGAAAATAGTAGATTTTTTCCACCTCCTCATGGGGCCGTAAAAAGAATTTTTCATAATAGTATTTTTCCAGCTCCGCCATCAAAGTCTCGCCGTTGGGCCACAGGGAGGTGATGATGACACCGGTGTCCTCCTGCATTTCTGCAGGCAAGGCAAACCCGTCCGGCACCATGCTTCTGCCCCCTTTCATCTTTTTGTACTGCATGACCAGCGGAATGTTGGCATCCTTGAGTGCCTCGATGCCTGCCGCAATCCCCAGGGACATGGCCACATCATATTCTTCCTTGATGCCGTATTCATCGGTGAGGTAAACGTGCTGCCGATGTAACTTTCGTGAATAAAAGGATCTCCTTTTTTGAGTTTGCCGAGCGCGTGCCATTGCGCCATCCTTGCAGATGTTCCGGTGCCGCACGGGGATCTGTCGATGGCTTTATCTCCGTAAAAAACGGCGTTTCGAGCAGTTGAAGTGTCATCCAGTGGTTTGCCGGTCCACATTACGTGGCTCAATCCGTTGATTGAAGAATCTTCAGGGTGCACAAACGAATGTTGATCATTCAGCAGGCTCCGAACCTCGCGGCTGTATTGCACAAGTGATTCGGCCGACACATGTTCTATTCCCGAAAACTGTTCCTGTGGGTCAATGATTGCATAAAAGTTTCCGCCGTAGGCCACATCCAGTGTTAGGGTACCCAGTTCAGAATGGTTTAGTGTAAGATTCCGGGAGTGGAGATAGCTTGCCACATTTGTAAGTTTCACCGACGATACCCGCTTGCCGTCCATTGTGTATGAGGCTTTTACAAGGCCGGCAGGCGTTTCAAGGCGAAGTGAGCCGGGTGTTATGGGTGTGACCAGACCTTCCTGCAGCATAATGGTTACCGTACCGA
>JAWOEP010000477.1:0-9735 GCA_046482705.1 Desulfotignum sp. | reverse complement strand
AGTGTTACTGAAAAATGGGTGAATTCCCCCATTGACCCGGCAAAATGATATGCATACAATGACTGACATAAAGTGACCCAAAGAGGTGCATGCGAATCACTATCTTACCATTCTAAAGACTTGGAGGCCATTATGAAACTTACCAGTTCCGCTTTTGTCCAGGGAGAAAAAATTCCGTCCAAATATACCTGCGACGGCGACAATGTCAATCCGCCCCTGGAGATCACGGGTGTCCCCCATGAGGCCAAGAGTCTGGTTCTGATCATGGATGACCCGGATGTTCCCAAAAACCTGCGGGAAGACGGCATGTGGGACCACTGGGTGGTGTTCAATATACCGCCGGACACCGCCGCCATTGCAGAAAACAGCGAGCCTTCGGGGACTGCGGGCGTCGGTACCAACGGTAAGACAGGGTATGCAGGGCCCTGCCCCCCGGACAGGGAACACCGGTATTTCTTCAAATTATTTGCCCTGGATACACAGCTTGATCTGCCTGAAAAAAGCACCAAGGCGGATGTGGAGAACGCCATGCCCGGCCATGTACTTTCCCATGCCGAGCTTATGGGCACATATGAAAGAATATGATGCATATCTGCATGTTCACCAATACATACCTGCCCCATGTGGGCGGGGTTGCGCGCTCGGTGCACACATTTTCCAAAGATCTGCAGAAAAACGGACATGAGGTGCTCATTGTCGCGCCGACCTTTGCCGAAACCGATACAGAAGATACGGAAGACAAAACTGTTTTGCGGGTTCCTGCCATCCAGAATTTCAACGGCAGTGACTTTTCCATGCGCATACCTGTACCGTTTTACATTGATGAAAAACTGGATGATTTCCAAGCTGATATCATTCACAGCCACCACCCCTACCTGCTGGGGGATGCAGCCTTCAGGGCTGCCAGGCGGCGCAGGCTGCCCCTGGTTTTCACCCACCACACCCTGTATGAGGAATACACCCATTATGTAACCGGGGACAATGACAATTTCAAGGCGTTTGCCAGGAATCTGTCCACCATGTACGCCAATTTATGCGACCAGGTGGTGGCCCCCAGCAAAAGCATCGCTGATCTGATTAAAAAGCGGGGGGTCACCACGCCGGTTACGGAAATCCCGACCGGTGTGGATACCGGCTTTTTTTCTTCCGGAGATGCAAAAATTTTTAAAAAAGAGCACCACATACCGGAAAATGCGTTTATCATCGGGCATGTGGGCAGGCTTGCCCCGGAAAAAAATCTGGTCTATCTGGCGCAAAGCGTTGCCCAATCCATGAAAAAATCTGCACATACCGTTTTTTGTGTGGCAGGAGACGGACCGGACAAACAAAAAATTGTTGATATTTTCAAGGAACGCAACCTTTTAGACCGGCTGATTCTGACAGGCAACCTCACAGGCAGGGCCCTGGCCCATGCCTACCAGGCCATGGATATCTTTGTTTTTTCTTCACAATCGGAAACCCAGGGCATGGTACTTACCGAGGCCATGGCAGCAAAAACACCGGTCATCGCCCTTGATGCCCCCGGGGTCAGAGAAGTGGTGGAAAACAAAAAAAACGGATTGCTTCTTCCTGCGGATGCCCGGGAAAAAGACTTTTCTCAAAGCATCTGTGATACGGTATCTGATCCTGAAAACCTTTACGCATGGCAGCAGTGCGCCTGGCAGACAGCCCGGGATTTCAGCAGAGAAACCTGTACCCGAAAACTTTTGGACCTCTACGAATTCACCATTTCCCATGTTCATGGCAACACCCGCGCGGCAGAGGAAGAATCCGAACCCTGGGATACATTTTTATTGGCAATACGAACCGAATGGGACCTGATCGCTGAAAAAGCACAATCCATTGTCCGCACCCTGATCTGAGCCCCAATCATGAAAAGGCCCGGAAAATTTACAAACATAAGGAGGCATAGAATGCTCAGAAGCGCAAATGAAATTATTGGATATAAATTGCATGTTGAAGAAGAAAAATTCGGCACATGTGAAGACCTGCTGTTCGATGACCGGTGGTGGACGGTGCGCCATATAGTGGCCAATACCGGGAACTGGCTGGTGGGAAAGCTGGTACTGGTATCTCCTTTGATGATTGCCACACCTGACTGGAACACCCGCAGCCTTTTTCTCAGTGTATCCAAAGAAGCGGTGGAAAATTGTCCTGACCTGTCTGAAGACGAACCAGTGTCCCGGGAACATGAAAAAAAATTTTTCCGGCACTATGGTTATCCCTATTACTGGGCCGGGGCCGGCCTGTGGGGACCATCAACCTATCCGGCAGCAGTGGAACCGGTTACCACGGGCCCTGCAACCGACCCGGAGGAAGAGACAGAACAGACAGAAGCCGGTGAAGAAAACCATCTGCGGTCTTTCAAAGAAGTCAAAGGATATTTTATCAAGGCCTCGGATGGGGATATCGGACATGTCCAGGATTTTATTTTAGATGATGAAACCTGGGCCCTGCGCTACGTGGTTGTGGACACCCGCAACTGGCTGCCCGGCGGCAAAAAAGTCATGTTGTCTTTGAACTGGGCAAAATCGGTTAACTGGGAGGATTCCACCTTTGAAATGGATCTGACCACCAAAGCCATTGAAAACGGTCCTGAATTTGATCCCACAATGCCGGTGAACCTGGAAACGGAAACCCGTCTGTATGACTATTACGGCAGACCGTTTGAAAAAACCATTGACAAACAGCTGCAGCAGCATATTGCCAATCCCTTTATTTAACCAAAACTTGACGTATGCTAAGATTCTTCAAAAGATTGCTGCCATGGCATTTTATGATCAGACGGGTTACCGGATTTTACGGATTCATGGATCCTGTTACCCTGCTGGCCCGGCTGCGCCAGTTCAGCAAACCATCAGAAGTGCAGGAACCCATTGAACTACTCCGGGCCGGGCTTATTTTCCATGCCCGGGGCCTGGTTAACACCCGGGCCATTCAATACAACCTTGACTGGGTCTGGCCCTACTGGGTGATAAAACAGTTCACCCCCAGGGATGCATCTTTTATCCCCAGAGGGTTTTCTTTTTCCCATATCAATGTCACCCACAGAAACTGGACCGCAGTTGGCCATCCAGAACTTGCAGCCTATCCTGTTATTGATCCCAGAGGACTTGTGACACCCTTGTTTGACGCATGGTCCATTGATGTCTGGCTCATGAATGAAACCGATAACATGCTGTTGCCGTCCCGGCAGACACAGGCTGAACAGACACTGGATCTGGCAGATGAACTCGTTGTTACCACGACCACTGCAAAAGACAACCTGTCTCTGGTCTGCAGCACCACGGTGGCAATGGACAATCCTGCACACCCGGTGATGCACATGACTGCCAAAGGCAGCATGCAAAAAGAAAAAGGCTGGCTGATTGTATCCATACGGCCCTATAATCCTGAAGGCATTCACTTCATCGACCATATTAGTTATGCGGACAGCGCGTTTACCATTAATCACTCCCATAAGGTGCGTTTTGGAACAATACCTGACAAGGTGTTGTTTTCCACCTATGATCACGGAGATGTGTCTTTGGATCTGCACCGTGACCAGGCTGAAAACCTGGCAGAATGCCCCATCGGCATGGCCACGGCAGCTGCTTTTTTCCCGGTTGGCGCCAATGAAACCACCCATATCGATGTCCGGGTCCCCCTGGATCAGGACACGGCCGCACACTTACCCGGGGACGGTACACAGGTCTCCCCGGCTGCGCAGATTGTCTCCCGGACCGCTGCTTTGTCCATTCCGGATACACATTTTCAATTTCTGTATGATGCCGCAGTCAGGACCCTGCTGCTGTTAAGTGCAGATGAGATATATCCAGGTCCATATACATACCGGCGGTTCTGGTTCCGGGATGCCTGTTTAATGATCAATGCCCTGCTGGGTCTGGGGCTTGGCAAAAGAAGCGAACGCCTGATCCAGAGGTTTCCTGAACGCCAGAAACTGAGCGGATATTTCCAGTCCCAGGAAGGGGAATGGGATTCCAACGGCCAGGTACTGTGGATCGCCCACCGAAGCTTCCAATGCACCGGACGGCCACCGTCAAAACCGCTTTTCACCGCTCTGATGAAAGGGGCCCGGTGGATCGTGAACAAACGCCGCAGCAAAAAAGACGGCCAACCCCATGACGGCCTGCTGCCGGCCGGGTTCAGCGCTGAACACTTAGGTCCCAATGATTATTATTACTGGGATAATTTCTGGGGGGTTGCCGGGCTTAACGCTGCGGCTGCACTGGCACAAATGCAGACAGACAAGGTATATCACAACACCTTTGCGGCCCAGGCAAAAACTTTTGAAAACCAGATTTTCACCAGCCTGCGCAATGCGCCTGGGTATAAAAAACACCGGGCCATACCAGCCTCCCCCTACCGCCGCATGGATGCAGGTGCCGTAGGATCTCTGGTTGCGGATTATCCGCTGCAGATCACCGTGCCCAATGATGACAGAATCATGCAGACCATGTCCTATCTCATGTCCCATTGTTCCTATGGCAATGCCTTTTTCCAGGATATGATCCATTCAGGCATTAATATTTACCTGACCCTGGCCATGGCCCAGACTTTTTTGCGCAGCCAGGATACCCGGTACAGGGATTTGATAGCAACCGTGGCGGATCTGGCTTCCCCCACCGGCCAGTGGCCCGAAGCCATCAATCCCCTGACCGGAGGCGGGTGCATGGGAGATGGACAGCACGGCTGGGCTGCAGCAGAATGGATTATGATGATGCGCAGCCTGTTCATAAGAGAGGAAGGGGACCTTCTTGTTCTGGGATCAGGGCTTTTTCCCCAATGGCTTGAAAAAAACACCACCCTGTCTTTCGGCCCCACCCTGGTGCCGGGGGGCACTGTTACCGTGACATTCACCACATCGGACAAGGGACTGGAACTGTTTCTTGACGCATCTGTACACGACAAACCCATCGCCTGCAGGGCAGCAGTACCCGGATATCACCCCAAAGATCTGGATACATCCTGGAAACATTGTCAGCTTGCACCGGTTTAACACCCCTGAGACTGGATAATCTTTTTGCCCCGCACCTGTGAACCCCAAACAAGCGTGATTTAAGCGTGACATCCTAAAAGGAAAAGGTCACGGCCAGTGATCCCAGCACATGTCCCTTGGCCTGGTTATCGAACTGCTCGGTTCTGAAAACATGGCGGTAGGTGAGCTTGACCATCTTATAGCTTGCGGCAATGCCTGTGGAAAATTCCGCCACCAGGTTTTTTTTATCCACACTGTGGCTGCTTTTAAAGGTGTTGCCATCCAGGAATATATCACGAAGCACAAATTCCCCCCTTACGCCGGCAAACCAGTGCAGACCCAAGACAGGGGGGGCTGGATAACCGGAAACAGGCACTGGTGCGCTGATCCCTGCCCCGGGCCGGATGACGTCAGATCCGAAATCCATCGGGATATTGTATCCCAGCCGGATTTCAGCCCCTGCATCTGCCGATGTTCTGACATTGCCCAGGGTAACACCGGTATGGGTGAGCATGTCATAACACAGAATACGGGTGAGATTTACCCGGTGTGTGCGCCATTTGCGCTGCCAGGCAAACCCCAGGGCAGGTTCATTATCCAGCTGGTTATCCCAGCCCTGGGCCTCGTCAATACCCCTGAGGTCATGCACGGTATTCTGGACCTGTTCCGCAAGGGATGCCGGGCCTACTACCCCCAGGGTGATTTCAATGGTATCCAGTTTGGTGGTGGTTTTGCTGTGCAGCGCAATACCTGTGTACAGATAGCCGGCATAAGGCCGGTCATCAGGCAGCAGTGCAGCAGCTTCGATGTCTGAAGGCGTATAGATTTGATGCCCGAACAACAACCCGATATTGTGGGTACTGCCGGGAACCTGGGCAAACGGGACTTTGCCGATCAAAGGCAGGGCCCATTCGGGCAGGCGCACATCTTCTCTGTACCGTTCCAGGTCTTTGGAAAGCCAGGTCATCTGCAGGGCATTGGTATAATACCGGTCTGTATCTCCGAAAAGATCGTTTTCATAAAAAACCTGAAACGTCTGCAAACCAGCAGATTCCTGACACCAGGCCAAAGAGGAAAACAACAAAATCATTGCAGCTGTAATTACTATTTTCATCTTTTTTTTTCTTTTTTCATAATCTCATAGTATATATCAAGAATTTTGCGTCTGAACACAAAAATTATAAGAACAACTGCCCCTACCCCGACCAGCAGCTTTATGTCCCATTGCACCACTGCCTTTCCCATGATCACAAATGGAACGCCCATAATTCCCTGAATCAGCCACCCGCAAATCAGATAAGGGACAAACCGGATCCCGGACAAAGGCAAAAGAAAATTCTTCAAAGAATAACTGAGTCCCGGAACCACCATGAACAAAAATCCAAACCCCAGCTGCCGTTTTTCCGGCATCCGGGGGATGGCCACCCCCACTTTTTTTGCCAGGCTCTGTACCCATCTGCCTGCAACCTCCCGACTGAACCAGAAGGCAAAGGCAAGGTGAACCGGCATGACGGCCAGCATGATGATGATGCCCCCGACAGATCCGAATCGCAGACCCAGCAGGACCAGGAAAGGGATGACCGGAAATCCCACCACCGGCAGGACTGCATACGGCAGAAGCACCATTGCCGGATGGATCTGGGGACCTGAAATATAGGACCAGAAGGCATCCATTGATCTGTCATCGTCCAAAAAGTGGCGTTTGACATGCCTGCATAAAAATTCCCCACAGCCTTGAACAAGACCGTTATTCGGAAAACTGCATAAAAGGAACCGCTTCTTTGTATTCCTGATCCTGGTCAGTTTGTTTTTTACCAGTGTCAGATGCTGATTCCGGGATCCATTGATAGGCTTTTATGATTTTTGTATCAGAGGTGGGCAGAGAACAGCTTCTGGATCTGGGAAAAGGGCCGTCCGAGGACTGGAAACGGGTAACCACCGCCTCATCAGGCGTGTCAGCGATTTCCACAATATCTTCTACATACACTGCCTGGATATTTTTAAAAAGCGGGGCCTGGATTTCATCTCTGATGGTCTGGATCCGCTGACGAAACTTTTGAAGCGCCAGTTCCGGGGTACCGGCTTTTACCAGACAGGTAAAATACCCGTGTCCTTCCTGGCCGGCTGTGGTTAGCTCATCAAATGAAAAATGTCCTGAATATAACATATTGCTGCCTCCTTTTGGTTTTTGGAAGTATTTTAAATCAAAAGCCGTGTTCAGGTCAAATTGTAATATCCCGGGTTACAGGGTTTGTTGGTCAACATGCACATTCCAATTCCGCTGCGCGTCATGATGGTTTTGGCTTTTTCACTTTCTGATGTCATCTTTGGTCCCCTGTTTCAGGATTTTCGATGTGTTTGCGCGCATACCGTTTTACTCCCCAGATCACTGCAATTCCCAGCATCACCACTGCCAGCAGGACCATGATATTCTCCGCAGAAGGATTTGTGACCACCTTTTCCAGCTGTTCTCCGAAAATGGCCAAAATCAAGGTTCCCGGAAGATGGGCGATGAAGGTGCCGATCAGAAAATCTCGAAACCGGAGATTGATGGATCCGGCCGCGGTATTTACGACCGCATAGGGGGCAATGGGTATCATCCGGACGCCAACCACGGCGCCGATGCCGCCTTTGCGCAAAAATTTCTGCACTTTGCCGAAACGTTTGCCTTTCATGAAATCGAACTTTCCGGTACCGAACCGTCGACCAAGAAAAAAGAAGAGAGACGCAGCTGCCAGGCTGCCGGTGATGGCGCAGGCCCAGCCGAAAAATCCCCCCAGGGTCAGAATAACCGCACAGTTCAAAACCATATTGGGAAACAGAAGGCTGTTGGCCAACAGGTAGGCCGGAATGACGATGAGCAGTGTCCACCACTGTCCCCGGACGATAATAATGAGCCTGCTGAGGTTTTCCTGATCAGTGTAATGCTGAAGGGGCGTAAAGCGCCAAATGCCCGCAAACCCCAAAATGAAGAGAAAGATCCCCCCGGCAGACAGCCACATCTGTTTTTGATCCTTGATTTTTTTGAAAAAGAATGATTTTTTCAAAATTTTTTTTCTTTCCCCTTCGACAGAGCCCCCTTCCCGCTCCCATATCTGTTTTTCCTTTATGAAATATCAAACAAATATACTGGTAAGTATATCATTTTTATTGTATTAATATATCAAATTTTTAAATATTTTCCGCCATTATGTCTTGTTTTCCAAATATTAAAAATTTTTTTTGAACAAGCGAAATCAAGGATGGTATACATGCAAAAATTATTTTTCAGAAAAAATTGCTGTGGTTGATACCATAAAAGGAACCTGTCTGTGGAACTGAAAACCTTAACCAATCTCGGGCGCTTAAAGGATATCGCTGTGGTGCTGGTCAAATATGGATTCGGGGATCTGCTTCAGCGCCTGGATCTGCCGATAAAAGACTGGGTGCACGACATAGCCCCCAAGATAGATACAGAGGCCGACGTGTTTGAGCGCATACGGCTTGCCATTGAAGAACTCGGCCCCACCTTTGTCAAGGTGGGACAGATTTTAAGCATGCGCCCGGATATATTGCCTGTGCCTTTGATCCGGGAATTGAGCAAGCTCCAGGATGCGGTGGGCCCGATACCTTTTAAACAGGTCAAAGAGGTTCTGGAAAAAGAATTCGACACCTCCCTGGAATCCTTGTTCAGCTCTTTTGACCCGGAACCTGTGGCTGCTGCATCCCTTTCCCAGGTTCACAAAGCAGTCCACCGCAGTGAGGCAAGGGTTCTGGCGGTAAAGGTGCGGCGGCCCGGGATTGCCAAAGTTGTTAAAAACGACCTGAATATTCTGGAAACCCTGGCCCAAAAATGCCACGACAATATCGACACCTTAAGGATGTACGATTTGCCGGGGATTGTGGAATCAAGCCGGCGGACACTGCTCCGGGAAATTGATTTTTCCAGGGAGGCCCGGTATATCCAGATTGCCAAATCAAAAATTGAACAGGAATCAGACATTGTTATTCCTGAAGTATTCACAGAATATTCAACCCCTAAAGTGCTTGTGATTGCCTTTATTTCCGGAACCAAGATCACGCCGGACCTTGAATTTCCCCAGGATCAGCGCAAACGCCTGGCCGGCATTGGTCTGCGGTCCGCCATTCTCCAGATCCTGGACCACGGGTTTTTCCATGCTGATCCGCATCCGGGAAATATGGTGATTACCAGGGACCACCGGTTGTGCCTTATGGACTGGGGTATGGTGGGCAGACTGACCGTGGATGAAAAAAACGAACTGCTTTTTCTGATCCGGGCGGCAGTGGACAAAGACAGCAGAAAACTGACAGAAACACTGCTCAATATCGCCATTGCACAAAAACCCATAAATGCCCGACAGCTGGAAAAAGATGTAATGGATATAATGGATGTCTACATGTCTTTGTCTTTGAAGGAAATCCAGGTGGGCCGGCTGCTGGAGGACCTGGTCCAGATTCTGAAAACCCATGAACTGCGGCTGCCGCCGGACATGTCCATCGTGGTCAAGGCTGTAATCACCGTGGAAGGCACCGCCCGCATGCTGTATCCGGATCTGGATGTGATTTCTGCATCCAGACCCCATGTGCGCAAACTGGTGGCCCAGCGGTATTCAAAACAATATCTGTGGCAGCGGCTGCGCCATAACCTGTCCAGCATGTGGGGTCTTCAGAAGCATCTGCCCGCGACCCTTTCCGCCATCTTCAAAAAAAATGGAACATGGGGATTTCACCATCAAGTTTGAACACAAAAATCTCAG
>JAWOEP010000397.1:0-6934 GCA_046482705.1 Desulfotignum sp. | reverse complement strand
GACCAGTTCGTGATCGTGGCCATCGGAGATCAGGATGAGTCCCGCCAGGGTATTTCCGGAGTCCGCGCTCTGCAGCATCTCCGTCAAGCTGCGGTGAAAACGCGTGTCCGGCCCGTCCGCCCGGAGATCGCGCAAATCGGCGGCCTGAATCCGGCGCGCGCTTTCGCCGAAGCGATGGAAATGAATGCCGGAGAAAACGGGGCGGCCTTTTTCGATAAGCTTGGAGCCTTCGAGCATGGTCTTGGCCTCCTCGATCCGGGCGATCGAGTCGAGATCGGTCTGGGCCATGCTTTCTGAATGATCGATCGCGATGATGACCTTTTTCTTAATTTCTTTGGGTTTTTCGACGACCTCGCGCTGCGGATTGAGCAAGATGAGAAAGAGGCCGAAGGTGCCGAGGATGCGAAATGGTCGACATCCCGGCCGTCAGCCATGAGGCCTCTCTCCTTTGTCTGATGCATCAGACACAAAAATATGGTTCAATCTCGAACCGCTGGCAAGCGCTTTCAACAGGGTATACTTGGGACATCTGTTGATTCGGTATCACCACGGTTTCATTGTCAAAGGTGGTCAGAAACATGCTACGGCGCCGGATTTCAGTTCAGAACAAACCACACGTTTTGAACATCAAATCAAACATTCTTTAATAAATTTTTTTCTGCTGTATATCTGCCACCGCAGGGAAGTGTATCAAACAGCGGCCAGGCGATAAAATTCGGAAGGGGTCAGGCGGTCAGCCCGACCCCTTTGGTTATCAGCCGATCACCGAAAAGCTCGAATCAGGATTGATTTTGCGCAGCCGGGAGTAGAACCCGATGTTGCACGGCCGTTTGGTGTATTTCATGGTAAAGGCCACCGGGTCTTTGTCATGGTCATGGCCCTTTTCCACGGCCTGCACCAGTTCGGCCATCAAAGCCCCTACCACCGGAGCGTTCTTGAACTGGTTGCCGCTGGTGCCCACGGCCATGTAGAAGCCGTCCAGACAGGATCTGTCATAAATGGGGATCCAGTCATCGGTGCAGTCATACAGATCCACAATGCCGCTGGGTTTGTTGGGGATGCGCATGTCCGGGATACGCTGGGCCTCTCTCATCGCCTGGGTGGTCCACTGTTCGGTGAAATCGGTATTGTAATTGTCCGGATCTTCCACATATTCCAGGGTGTCGCATTCCGGGTCTTCGGAGCCGATGAGGATGTTGTTGCCCACTTCCGGCCGGGAGTAGCACCCCACATCCCCGTCTGAAATGATGGTGCCCAGGTTGTTGTAGTCAAAGTCTTCCGGTGCCGGCACATGGCAGACCTCCTGGCGCAGGGCCCGGGTCTTGATGTTCATCTCATCTTCCACCCCTGCCATGCGGTTGATCTGAAAGGAATGGGGTCCTGCCACATTGATGACCACCGGGGCATCGATCCGGGTGCCGTCGGCCAGGGTGATGCCGGTCACCCGGTTTTCTTTCTTTCTGATTTCCGTTACCTGTGCATTGAACATGAATTTGCCCCCCCGGGCTTCTGCTGCCCGCTGCACATTGTGGGTGGAGTGCTTGGGATCGGAAATCAGTCCGGATTCCGGGATATAGATGGCACCGGCGATCTCGTCCCTGGTGGGGGTGCCGAAACGCGGGTCATCCGGCAGGGTCGGGGGGCCGAATCCCCGGGTATCAAGGATGGGCAAAAGCTGCGGGATCTCTTTGGGGCCGTATTCCCAGTAAGGCACACACAATTCATCCAAAGAGGCCATCACTTTTTCCAGGTTGTGGTTTTTTTCGGTCTTGATGACCAGACACCCGGTATTAATGTATTTGATCAGTCCTGTTTCATCCACCTTGCCCAGGTATTTGGGCCAGTCCAGCCAGTAAAAATAGCCTTCCCTGGCCATGGCCACCCCGTCCGGGGTGGAGTAGTGCAGCCGGATGATGGCGCATGATCCTGAGGTGGAGCCATGGCCGGCTTCGGGCAGTTTGTCCACGTTCAGCACCTTCAGACCCTTTTTGGCCAGCTCGAATCCGGTGCAGGCACCGATTATCCCGGCACCGATGACAATGGCATCATATTTGTGTTCCATTGGTTGCAATCCTTACATGTTTTTTTGGGTTTATTATTGTTGGTTTCACGTCCCCAGGGTAAATACCCCGGATCACAAGTATCAGAATCAGGTTTTCATGCTGCCGTCATTCCCCTGTACACTGCCTGTCAAACCACCTATTTTATAAATCCCAGGGCTTTGGGAATGAACAGGCACAGGTCCGGCCAGTAAGTAGTAATCAGGAGCACAGGCACCATGCCGGCGATCATGAGGACCAGGGCCGGTTTGATATACTCTTCCGCCGAGCTGTTGCCGATCCGGCCGGCCAGAAACAGCATGGGGGCTGTGGGCGGGGTCACCGTACCCAGCCCGAGATTCACCCCGGTTATGGCGGCAAAATGGTACGGGTCAACCCCTGCTGCCGATGCTATGGGCCACAAAAGCCCCGCAGACAGGACCGTACCGCTCAAATCGTTCATCATCATGCCCATGAGCAGCAAAATAACGTTGAGCATGAGCAGGGTGACTGCCTGGTTGGGGGAATTGGCCACCACCCAGGCCCCCAGTTCATCGGTGATCCCTTCCAGGATCAGAATCTTGCTGGTGGTTTCGGTAAAATAAAACATCAAGGTGACCGCGCCGCTGATGACGGCTGTACTGATGGCCGCTATTTTGATCTCCTGCCAGGTCAAAGCCCTGTAGTAAAATCCCAGTGCCAGGACATAAAACACCCCGATCAGGGCCACTTCCGTGGGGGTGATCAGTCCCGAGTACAGGGAGCCGAAAATAAAAAAAGGCAGCAGCAGTACCGGGACACAGTGGATACCGGCCCGGGTGATATGCACCATCTGCTCTTTGAAGGAATCAAATTTTTCTTCCGGCACAATGGGCATTTTTCTCACCGCCCAGGCATTGAGCAGGCAGTACATGATCACGATGAGGATGGCAGGTCCCAGGGTGGCAAACCATACACCCAGGATGGAGGAACCGGTAATGATGGCATAAAAAATCATGGGCACGCTGGGGGGTACCAGCTGTCCCAGAATACCTGAGCAGGCCACCAGGGCCGTGGCATGTCCCTTGTGATACCCCTTGGCCACCAGACGGGGAATCATAACCGTGCCGATACAGGCAATGGCAGCCGAATCAGTGCCGGATATGGAGCTGAACAGGGCCGTGGTCACCACGGTGACCGCTCCAAGGGCACTGCGGAAACGGGTCATCAGCAGGTTGACAAAGTCAATGAGGCGCTTGGCAAGGCCGGTGGCATCCAGCAGGGTGCCGAACAGAATAAACAGGGGCACGGCAAACAATATCACCGAATCCACCTTTTTGTAGGTCACTTCGATGAGGTACCCGGCATCCTGCCCGAAAAAATAGAGCAGCATGACCGTGAGAACACCGAATGCCATTGCCACAGGCACACCAATGACAATCAGCACCAGGCAGACGGCAAATCCGATCAACGCAAATTCCATGAAATTCCTCTATATCATATAGCAGAACAGGTCTTTTTTTTTGAACCGTTCACGCATTTTTCCTAAAATCAACAAAACAGTCCGCCGCTTCCCACAGAAAATAGATCACCATGAGAATGCCTCCCACAAAAAAAGAGGACTGAAAAATCACCTTGGGTACGGGATAGGCCTGGGTGACCTCTCCGACGGACACACTATAGACGCACAGGTCCCAGCTCCATTTGGTGAAAATAGCCGACATGCCGGCAGAAATAACGGCGCTCACCATTCGGAACAGATTTCTGACCCGGCTGGATTTGGCAAACACATTTACAAATTCCGCCTTGATATGGGTGCGGTCATAAGAGGCCAGGGCCGCGCCGATGGCATACAGCCACACCGATGCAAACCCGATGAAATCCGACAGCCCGAAAATGGACTGTTTCAAAAAAAAACGGACCAGCAGTTCCAGCATCATGGCCACCACCAGGAGCAAAAACAGATAAAACAAAAAGAACCGCTGGGCTTTGACCAGCATCAGGCCGGCTTTGTGAACGGGATTGGTGGGATGAGAGGCATTCATGTTTACTCTGTCATTTTCAATATCAGGCAGGTGCCGTTAAAAAAAATCCTGCCGCCTGAAAAATTTCAGGCGGCAGGGATGGTCATACAGCCTAGTGCTATTTATTGACTTCTTCCAGCAGTTTTTCGATATTTT
The DNA here is from genome assembly GCA_046482705.1 of Desulfotignum sp. Lineage (GTDB taxonomy): Bacteria > Desulfobacterota > Desulfobacteria > Desulfobacterales > Desulfobacteraceae > Desulfotignum. The sequence continues at coordinate 2,736 of JAWOEP010000397.1, read as the reverse complement.
CCTTACCTACGATCTCTTCATAGGTGTCCCAGCATTCCAGGCAGCTTTCTTTCCAGGCAGCCAATTCCGCATCAGACGGGACAACGATCTGCCAGCCGGCTTCTTTGAGTTTGGCCTGGTTGTCCAATTCTTCTTTTTCCACCAGATCCAGGTGTTTGATAATGATCTTTTCCACCTCTTCGGTGATAATGGTCTGGTACTCTTCGGGCAGGTTTTTCCATTTTTTCAGGTTATAGGTGACATGCCAGGTTTCCGGGCTGTCATAGGTTACGATCATCACATTTGCCACATCCCGGAACAGGTCATACATATATACGGCACCGGAACCTACCCAGCCGTCCACCAGGCCCGTGGCCACTGCAGTAGGGGCTTCGGCCCAGGGAATGGTTACCGGAGAAAAACCCATTTTATCAACAAAACAACGGTAGGTATCAATGGGCGGCACCCGGATCTTGAGCCCTTTGGCCTCGGCTTCCGTAGTCACTACTTTGTCTTTCAAACCGAGGCTGGCCAGGTTGTTGAGCCATGGTCCCAGATAGTACAGTCCTTTTTCTTCTGCCCATTTTTCCCCCAGTTCCGTAACAATGCCGCCTTTGCTGAAAACCCGGCGTACCTGGTCCCAGTTGGACACCATAAACGGCAGGGTGAAAAAATTCCACCGGGCATCCAGACCGGTGTCAAAGGCGTTGAACTGCATGTCCACGGCCCCGCGCTTGGTCATACGCTCCAGTTCGGTCCAGTCTCCGATCTCCGGTCCGAAAATCTTGAAGGTCACTTTGCCGTCGGTACGCTCGGTCACGTTGGCGGCAAATTCTTCAATAAGCTGGTGGGTCAGACTGGTTTTGGGCATCATGGCCTGGGACACCTTCAGCTTCAATTCCGGCAGGTCTGCTGCTCCGGCAATTGGTGCCAGGGTTGCAAATCCCGCCACTGTCATCATGCACAAAACTGCGATGCTGCGGCAAATGATTTTTTTCATTGCATGGTCTCCTTACAGATAAAATGTTTTCCAGCAGGTGAAATCGCCTGCAACTAACCCCAATGTGCTTAATATTAGAGCTGAAAAACAGAACCTGTCAAGGGAAAAACAAAAAAACCGGCAGGGACGTCACATCGATTTCCAGCGATCAATTTTTTCAAAGGCGGATGCAGCCCTGTCCATAAGGGTGGACAGGTTGACCGGTTTTTTGAAATAGTCTTCAAAACCGGCATCCCTGCAGTCGGCCAGCTCAAACAAAGAAGCATACCCGGTAATGGCGTAAATCACGGAAACAGGTCTGCGCTTCTTGATTTCCCGGCACAGCTCAATCCCGTTCATTCCGGGCAGGTTCAGGTCAAAAAACATCACATATATGGTTTCGTTTTCCAGAATTTCCAGAGCTGTTTCCGCGTCCAGTGCAGACCGGACCTCATACCCTTTCCTGGAAAATGCCTGTTCCAGAAGGCTTATTATTGCCTTTTCATCGTCCACAACCAGAATTTTTTTTTCAGCCATTTCCACTCCTTTATGTTGGCTATTATATTTTTTTTAAAGCAGTTTACCCATACACCGGTCAGTTGTCCAGCAGATATCTGATATTTGCCAGCACGTCTTCTCTGGTGGCTGGTTTCATGAGGATTTTATCGGGTTTGGCATCACCTGTCCTTGCCATTACCGTGTTTTCACTGCACCCGGTGCACAGGATCACCGGAATATCCGGCCGTACTTTTTTGAGGGCGGCAACCAGTTTATCCCCTGTCATTTCCGGCATGGTCATGTCCGTGATGACCAGATCAAAATCCCGGGGCGTTTGTGTGAAACATTTCAGTCCCTGTTGTGCCACGTTGCAGGCAGTGACCCTGTACCCGGCCCGGGACAACAGTTCCTCCAGCATATGCAGTATGGATTTTTCATCATCAATCAACAGGATTTTTTCATTTCCATTGCAGGGAACAGCAGCTTTTTTGGTTTCATCACACAGGACCGGTTCCCTGGTAAATCGCGGCAGATACATGTAAAATGCCGTGCCTTCTCCTGGAGCGCTTTGTGCGAAAATTTTTCCATCCAGGTTTTTTACAATGCCATGTACCACCGCCAGCCCGAGACCTGTGCCCTTTTCCCGCACCTTTGTTGTAAAATAAGGCTCAAAAATACGCTTGAGAATTTCAGGTTTCATGCCCGGTCCCGTGTCTGCAACCTTCAGGCACACATACGGGCCGGGTGCCATCTCAAATGCCGGCAGATTATCTTCTGAAAAATCGGCTTCACTGAGGGATACGGACAATTCTCCACCATTTTCCTCCATGGCATGCAGGGCATTGCTGATGAGATTCAGGATTACCTGGTGCATCTGGGTGGGATCAGCCTTAATCATGCCTACCCCGTTGGGAATGTTTTTGGTGATTTTTATGGTGGCCGGCAATGAGGCCCTGGCCAGTTTGAGCACCTCCTTTACAATCAGCTGCAGTTTCAAAGGCCTGCAGTCCTGTTCTGTTTCCCGGCTGAATGTCAGGATCTGCTGGACCAGTTCCCTGGCCCGGACAGCCCCGTCTATCACCGACTGCATCTGGTCCCTGACCGGATTTTTCAAGGGCAGATCCTGCATGATCATTTCAGAAAAACCCAGAATGGGAAACAGGATATTGTTAAAATCATGGGCGATCCCGCCGGCAAGCGTGCCGATGGCTTCCATTTTCTGGGACTGGCGCAGCCGGGCCTCCATGGCCTGGTTATTCTGCATGGCTTCTATCAGATGG
>JAWOEP010000326.1:0-2902 GCA_046482705.1 Desulfotignum sp. | reverse complement strand
ATAATCTTTTGTCTTATATCGGATTTACATGGGAAATACAAGATATGTTGACAAACAGATTGACACGTACAGTAAAAAACATTACGTATAAAACGATATTTTCTGATAAAGCAAAGTATCACATATATTTGGAAGTAAGAGGTGAAAGGAAAGTCCATGGCCCAGAAAATCACTTTAAGCATACCTGACATGCTGCATGAAAGACTCACGCAATGGCGGGATTCTTTTAATTTTTCAAAAATGTTTCAGGATGCGGTCACAGATGCCATCCAGAAAAAAGAAGAGTTCCAGAAGCGGTTTTCCCAGGAGTTTGATATGCCGGAAGTCATTAAGCGCCTGCAAAAGGAAAAACAGGCATGGGTCAGACAATTTTATAAGCTGGGAAGAAAAGAAGGCATAAAATGGGGTAAATCCGCCCATTTTGAAGACCTGTTATACGTATTGCAGGTGAAAGATACGTATGAACTGCTCCAGGATACAAGGTTTGCGGAATATTTCAATAACATTATGGGCAGTTACGGAATGGACCAGTTTACCATCTATGAAAAAAAGGACCACAAGAAAATGTTTTTAGACGGCTGGATGAACGGGGTTAAAGAATTCTGGAACCAGGTAAAGGAAGTGTTGTAAAATGGATTATGCGATTGTAGGTATTGATGTTGGATCCGTGTCTGTGAACATTGCTGTAATAGATAATAATAAAAATTTACTGCATAAGGCCACAGCTGATCACCAGGGAGATGTCACATCCTGTCTGTCCACACTGCTGTCCCATGAGGCGCTGCGCACTGTGCAATATGTGGCTGTGACCGATGCCACCCCTTCGTTTGTTTTTTCCCATGACCGGTTTGATGAACAGGTTGCTGTAATAAGGGCTGCCAGGGCATTTCACAAAGATGCATGTGATGCACTGCTGCATGTTGGCGGAGAAAAATTTTCCCTGAGTCTGTTTGACAAACAAAACAATTATACCGGTGCCAGGCACAACACCTCCTGTGCCGCCGGAACCGGCAGTTTTCTGGATCAGCAGGCCAGGCGCCTTAATCTGAAAGGATCTGCTGAAATCAGTGAAAAAGCCCTGAATAACAATCAGGAGCGACCGGATATTGCTACCCGGTGTGCTGTTTTTGCCAAAACAGATCTTATTCATGCCCAGCAGGAAGGGTATAACATTGCACAGATTTGTGATGGTTTGTGTTACGGGCTGGCCAAAAATATTGTAAACACCCTTTTCAAAGGCAATGATATAAAGGGCAGTGTAGTTTTTTGCGGCGGGGTTGCCAAAAATGCGTCAGTGACCCGGTACCTGGAATCCATTCTCGGTCTTTCCCTGAACATTGATGCATATTCAGATGTATATGGTGCAGCCGGTGCAGCTTTGTGCATGTGGGATCACATGCAGACAAAAATACCGGCTCCTGTTAATTTTGATTCTGCCAGCGGTTTTTTCAAAACCACGGCCCGGAAAAACAATTACCTTTATCCGGCTTTATCTCTCACACTGTCGGATTATCCGGATTTCCACTGTTTCAAACAGTTTGTTCATGACGGTGTGGAAACCGACATCTACACGGATCCTGGCTGTCTGGATCTTTCAGACACCTATCTAGGCCTGGATGTGGGATCTACCTCCACCAAGAGCATATTGATAAACCAGAACGGAGATCCCATTGTGGGGTGCTATACCAAAACCGCATCGCGCCCTGTCCAAGCGGTCCAGAAAATATTCAAAGCCATGGATACATTCCTGGCGGATGCCGGTCTTGCGGTTTCCGTCAAGGGTTGTGGTACAACCGGTTCCGGCCGCCGCATCAGCGGCAGGGTTATCGGAGCGGATATCGAGCCAGATGAGATAACCGCCCATGCCACTGCAGCGGTTAATCTGAACAAAAATGTGGACACCATCATTGAAATAGGGGGCCAGGATGCCAAATTCACCCTGCTCAAGGACGGCATGGTGACCGCTTCTGTAATGAATACCGTGTGTGCAGCCGGTACAGGCAGTTTCATTGAGGAACAGGCTGAAAAGCTGTCCTGCCCGCTTTCAGAATATTCAGAACGGGCAGAGGGGATCCAGGCCCCGGTGTCCAGCGACCGGTGCACGGTTTTCATGGAGCGTGACATTAATTATTATTTTGCTGAAGGATATAAGAAAAATGAAATTCTGGCATCGGTTCTCCATTCGGTCAGAGACAATTACCTGAGCAAAGTGGCCACTGTGGGCAGGATCGGAAACTGTATTCTTTTTCAGGGGGCAACAGCCAGAAACAAGGCCCTGGTGGCAGCGTTTGAACAAAAACTGCAAAAACCCATCCATGTGTCCCGGTTATGCCATTTGACCGGTGCCCTGGGGGTGGCGCTTCTGGCCCGTGAAAAACCCATCAGCCAGACACAGTTCAGGGGATTCGGCCTCTGGAAAAAATCCATCCCGGTGCACCAGGAGGTTTGTCAGTTGTGCACCAACCATTGCAAACTGACCATTGCCCTGGTGGATGGCCAGCCCCGTGCCTATGGGTTTTTGTGCGGCCGGGATTATGATACCCAACAAATGGTACCCAACAAAAAACCCTATGATCTGAACAAATTACGCAAAAAACAATTGCTGCCCGTTTTCCGCCATCCTGAAAAACACAGCTTCACCATCGGTATTCCCGCTGCCCTGCATCTGTTTGAAGACCTGGAATTCTGGGAATTCTTTTTTTCCCGCCTGGGCATTAAAACCATTACCAGCCGGAACCTGAAACACCCGGTGGCCCTGGGAAAAACCATTGCCAGGGCAGAGTTTTGTGCACCGGTGACCGCCCTGCACGGGCATGTGGCCCATCTTTTTGAAAAAGCAGATTATGTGTTTCTGCCTTTTTATTTTGAAGAAAAAACACCGCTGAAGCGGATAAGACGTCAG
>JAWOEP010000224.1:0-2954 GCA_046482705.1 Desulfotignum sp. | reverse complement strand
ATTTTTTTTCAAAATCGGCTGGAAATCTGTGACGTCTGGCCGGCGAACACATCGGCATAATCGGCAGGGCCTTTTTCTGTGATAAATTCAACCCGGTCTCCGGGGAAAGACTGTGTTTTTTTCCGTACGTCCTTGGGCATGTGATCTGACCTTTGCTTGTCAAAATGGGATGACTCCTGACCCGTCCCCGGCGGCCATCCAGGCCCAGGGCCTTGCCAAACGGTTTGACAAGGTCCAGGCGGTATCGGCCGTTGATTTCGAGGTCCGGTCCGGTGAGCTGTTCGGGTTTTTAGGCCCCAACGGGGCCGGTAAGACCACCACCATCAACATGCTCACCGGGCTGGCCCGGCCAGATACCGGCACCATCCATATCAACGGCTTTGACTGTACCAAAAATCCCAGGGCCGCCCAGCATCTCATCGGGGTGGTGCCCGATGAAAGCAACCTGTACCCGGAACTGACCGGCTTTAAAAACCTGTGCTTTTGTGCGGCCCTGTACGGCATCAGAAAAACCGAGCGAAGGTCCAGGGCCCGGGAACTGCTGGACACCTTTGATCTTGCCGGGGCCGCAAACCGGAAATTCGGCGGATATTCCAAGGGCATGAAGCGCAAACTCGCCATTGCCGCCGGTATCATCCACCGGCCTGGGATCCTGTTTCTGGATGAACCCACCACCGGCATTGATGTGGCCAGTGCCCGGCAGCTGCGCCGGCTAGTCCGTGCGCTGCACAAAAACGGTACCACCATTTTTCTGACCACCCATTACATCGAAGAGGCCGAGCGGTTGTGCGACCGGATCGCCTTCATCGTATCTGGCAGAACGATCCGGACAGACACTGTGGAAAATCTGATCCAGCCCCTGCGGGACACCCATGTACTGCAGATCACCTGCACCGGCCGGACCGGAGACCTGGCAGACACCCTGGACCGCACATTCCCGGACCTGGCATTCGCGTTTCCGGAACAAGGGATGATCCGGGTGACATCCGGCAGCCCGGTGCGGGTCGGCCCGCTGGTGCGGTTTCTGGAGGACCGGGCAGTGGAGGTGACAGAAGCAAAAAAGATCCGGCCCAGCCTTGAGGAGGTGTTCATCGACATCACCGGCGTCAAAGCGGAGATCATGGGCCGAGAAAAGGAAAAGACCGGCGGAGGTTCCCTATGAATCAATGGATCGCGTTCTGGAGCATTTTTGTCAAGGATTTGAAAACCTATTATCTGAAACCCCCCAATATCAGCTGGGGACTGATTTTTCCGCTGGCATGGACCGGCATGTTTTTTGTCAAGACCGGCAGCGGTCTTTCCAGCATTCCAGAGGTGCTTCCCGGCGTGATGGCGGTGTCCATTCTTTTCGGCACCACCTCCATGCTGGCGGTGACCATCACTTTTGAAAAAAAGAACCGCTCTTTTGAGCGCCTCCTGCTGGCACCCCTTTCCTTTGAAATCCTGATGCTGGCCAAGACCAGCGGGGCGATCCTGTTTGGAATACTCAACGCCCTTGTTCCCCTTGTCCTGGCTGTATGGCTGACCGATCTGTCACAGGTGGCATGGGGTATTCTGGTGCCGGCCGTGTTTCTGATTTCCGTGGCATCCACATTCATGGGGCTGTTCATTGCCGTGGCTGTCAGTGAGGTGTTCGAGGCCCAGACCTTTTCCAATTTTTTTCGGTTTCCCATGATTTTTCTGTGCGGGCTGTTTTTTCCCGTCAGTGCGCTGCCGTTTTTCCTGGAACCAATTGCCTATTTCCTGCCCTTGACCTATGGGGCTGACCTGCTCCACGGGGCCGTAGGCGGAGAACATACCCTGTCATATCTGGTGGACCTGGCAGTCCTGTCCGTTTTCTGCATCGGCCTGTTTGCTGTCAGCCTGTACAACATCCGGAGGCGATGGATTGCCTGATTTTGAAAATGCGGATGAACAATTGATTAAATTAGGGTAAAGAAGGTCATGATGCATCTCTCTTTTTTGCTGGTCGGTACAATTTTCCTTACTTCCTTTGTCCTGACCATGGTCGGTTTAGGGGGGCGGGCTGATATTCTCGCCCTTGTCTGTGATCCTGGGATTTGCCAAATCCCAGGCAGCTTCCATTTCCCTGTTTTTAAATCTGATCGCTGGTGCATCTGCTGCATTTGCCTATGCGCGCAAAAAGATGGTGGATTTTTCCTTGTCCATTCCCCTGATTATTTCATCCAGTCTGGCCGCTCCGCTGGGATCTTTTTTGAATGTCCGCATCGATCAGAAACCCTTCTTGATTATCATGTCCGTTGTGCTGGCCATGGCAGGTGTCCGCATGTTCATGTCCCCGGTCCCAGACACTGGCCCCAGTGGATTGTCCTCTGCCAAAAAAATAACCGGCGGTATCGCGATTGGTGCCTGCATCGGTCTTCTGGGCGGACTGCTGGGCATAGGCGGCGGGGTGTTCGTTGTCCCTTTGCTCATTTATGTTCTTAAGACACCGACCAAGATCGCGGCTGCTTCATCGACTTTTATCGTCTGCTTTTCCTCTCTTACCGGGTTTCTGGGGTACGCCTCCGTGTCCGAAATCAACTGGACTTTCATGCTGCCTGCAGCCATTGCTTCATTTGCAGGCGGCCAGGTGGATGCAAGGGTGATGAGCAGCCGCCTCAAAGGTAAAAGTATCCGTGTGATTTTCAGCGTTATCTTGTTTGCCCTCTGCGTCAAACTGCTGCATCAGGCATTTTGGGGCCTATAAGGACATCCCCTTAACAATGGGTAAAACATGAAAGACCGTCATCACTTTTGATTGATATGAAAAAAAAGGAACTGATCCGGCAGGAACGTCAGATGGATCAAGTGGTATATGGGTTCCCAGCGGGGATTGAGTGCCGGCCGGGTCCAGTCCGTGGCCGTGAAAATGATCTGTGACCGGGAACGGGAGATCCGCAGTTTTGAACCCGAGGAATACTGGACCATCAACGCGGATTTGATGGCCAAAG
>JAWOEP010000273.1:0-4335 GCA_046482705.1 Desulfotignum sp. | reverse complement strand
GGGCTTTCGGTTGATTTCCAGAAAGATCCTGTCCCTGAGGCGGGTCTGGCTGATAAAGTCCTGGTACACGGTGCAGGGCACGCACCATGTTTTCGGGATGGATATTCCCCTTCCGCTGATCTTGGCCAGGCACCAGGCCTTGCCGCCCACCTGGTCTTTTCCGGCTGCAGGAAATTCCCCGCTTTCCAGCACCGGTTTCATGGGGTAACCTCCAGCTCCACCACATTCTGGAACCGGCTGACCATATAATACCGGTGCATGGCAACACAGATAAATGCTGTTGTGGGTGCCCTGGAGAACGCTTTGAGATGGGCGTGTTTTTTCAGGAACAGTGCCAGGGCATCCTTTTCTTTTGCCTTGTCAAGCACGGCTGCCCTGCCCGTCCCGGTCACTGACACGGCCCTGTAAATGTCATCCGCCTCGTTCTGGCTGTCGTTCACCAGGATGGCGACAGGCGGATTGGCTGTCAGGTGGCTGTATTTACGGGTGGTCGTGGGTGTTAAAAAATACAGGTGCGCCAGGTCAGGACTTGCGGCAAACGCCACCAGGCTGGCATAGGGCTGGTTGTCTTTCTGGGTGGAAAGCACTGCAAGGTCCTGGGAGGCAAACAATACCGCTATCTGTTCCAGGGTCTGTTTTCTGTTGTTTTCCATACTATATCCTTTCTTACTCAGCCTGTACCAAATATTCAGCTGGTAAGTGTGTTATTTATATTGTTCAATGGAACATCCGCACATCTGTTCTGGTCATCCGGACAGCACTTCGGGGTTAACAATGTGCGGGACCTGCCCGGTTTTATAGAACATGATGATATTTTCCGCCGTCAGGACAGACATCCGGTCCCGGGCCTCCATGGTACCTGAGCCCGCATGGGGCAGCACACAGACATTTTCCATGGACAGCAGGGGATTGCCCGGGGCCATGGGCTCCGGATCAGTGACATCCAGGCCGGCGCCCCAGATCTGTTTCTGATGCAGGGCCGCGATCAGGTCGAGTTCGTGGTGAATGGGACCTCTGGCCGTATTGATGAAAACAGCCGAGGGTTTCATCTTTCTGAAGGCCCTGGCATTGAAAATATGCCGGGTCTCCGGGGTCAGGGCGCAGTGGACCGACAGGATATCGCTTTGTTTCAGCAGCCGGTCAAAAGAAACAAACCGCGCGCCCAGCTGTTTTTCAGCTGCAGGGTTCGGGCTTCGGTTGTGATAGATGACCGGCATGTCATAGGCGGCTTTGCAGCGTTCTGCCATTTTCACACCGATGCGGCCAAGCCCGAAAATCCCCAGGGTTTTGCCCTTGAGTTCACATCCAAGATGGCCGGTGGGGTTGAAATATCCCCATTCTCCGGTGAGGATGGTTTTGTGCAGAAAAAAGAACTTGCGGGCTGCAGCGATCATCAGGCCGAAGGCGATGTCGGCGGTGGCCTCGCTCATGGCATCCGGGGTAAAGCCCACAGGAATGTTTTTCCGGGTGGCTTCAGGAATATCGATGTTGTCAAATCCCACGGCAAACTGGGAAATGATCTCCAAATGGGAGCACCGGTCCAGAAAAGGTTTGTCGATGCGGTCGGTGAGAGTGCACAGCAGGGCATGGTGATCCTTTGCCTGTGCTGCAAGTTCCGCCGGTGTCATTGGCCGCTCCTTTTCCCAGAAGGTGAGCTGGAACGGTTCCTTTTTGAGCAGGTCCATGCCTGCGGCCGGATATTGCCGGGTGATGAGTATTTTCTGTCCGTTAATCATGATAGAAACCAAATTATGCAAGTATGGACCGTGTGTCAATACCGGAGTGGTTTTTCTGCCTGGATGTGCTTTCCCAGCTCATGCCCCCCAGAAGGCCGATTGTTTTCATCTTGCTTCTCATCTGTTTTACGCCCAGACAATGTCACGATACACATCCGGATCAGTATCTCCTTCGGTTGAAAACAGCAATACTCTGGAACCGCTGTTCAGGCCGATATCCTTTCTGATTTTCCGGTTATCTTTGTCAGACATTATTTCAAACAATGCGCCGAGTGTCACAGCACCGGATTCTCCGGAAATGATACGTTGATCTACTGCCACCGGATTCCCCAGCACCTTCATCCCTCTTCGGGCGACCGCATCGGAACACATCAAAAATGCACTGGCAGCCGATTTCAGTATCTTCCAGCCCATCCGGCTCGGCTCCCCGCAGGAAAGTCCCGCCATGATAGTGGCCAAATCGCCTTTAATTCTGACCCGTTTCCCTTTTTTTATTGATTCAAAAAGACATGGAGCACCTTCAGGTTCCACAACTATAAATTTCGGTGCAGCCCCTCCGGCAAGGCTTATGAGTGATGCAATAATGGCGGCTGCAAACGAACCGACACCCGCCTGGACAAAAACATGGGTCGGAAGTTTCTTTTCCTGACCCTGGCCCATTGACTCCGTTATCAGTGTTGCATAGCCCTGCATGATATGACGCGGAACTTTTTCGTACCCTTCCCAGGATGTATCCTGGAGCAGGATCCAACCGTTCTCCTGTGCTTGCTGACTGGCATACATCACACTGTCATCAAAGTTCAGCCCTGTGACCGAGGCCTTTGCCCCAAATTTTCTGATGGCCTCCAGTCTGACAGGAGAAGAACCTTCCGGCATATACACCACAGATTTGCAGCCGAACAGGTTGGCAGCCCAGGCAACCGCTCTTCCATGATTGCCGTCAGTGGCCGTAACAAAAGTGAGGTGATCATATGCGGATTTGTGAGCAATAATATTATTGCAGGTTAACGCATCATCTCCTAATCCGATCACCTCACCCAGGCATTTTGCCATTGCATAACTTGCCCCCAGGACCTTGAACGCCTTTAAATCAAAGCGAAAGCTTTCATCTTTGATCGACAGCTGGTTTATTCCCAGATAACCGGCCAGCCCTGACAGCCTGACCAGCGGGGTGGGCCTGTAACCCGGCAGGCTGCGATGAAAATTATAGACATGACGAACTGTTTCATCATTTACAAAATCAAACAAAGCAGCCTTGGGCGCTTCGGATAGATCATTTATCTGACAGGAAATTACATTTTTATTCATGGGTGCATCCCGGAAAAGGTCTCAGACATGTGCACTCCTTTCTGCTGATTCGTCACTGTCGGGATCAAATTATTTTGCCCCGTCATTGACAGGTTCACCTCTTGCCTCTCTGTGGGTTTTTATCATCTGTTTGGTCTGGTTGATCCGCTTGGTGATCTTGATCTGCCTGGGACAGGCCTTTGTGCATGCAAAATGGTTTTTGCAGGCCCAGGCCCCGTCCGGATGATCCAGTACAGGCAGCCGGTCTGCAAACCCCTTGTCCCTGGAGTCGGCAATAAACCGAAATCCCTGTGCCAGGGCTGCCGGACCCAGAAAATCCGGTTTGTCTTCAGGTATGGGGCAGGCAGAATAGCAGGATGCGCATAAAATACAGTTGGTGGCATCGTCAAAGGCCTGCCGCTGCTCAGGCGACTGCACCCGCTCTTTTTCCGGCACCGGTTCATCATTGATCAGATAGGGTTTGACCGCCCGGAACTGCCGGAAAAATTTGCTCTGGTCCACAATGAGGTCCCGCTGTACCGGCAGGTGGCGCAGGGGGGATATCTCCACCACCGCCCCGTCCTGGTCAGCCACATCCTTGACCAGTGTTTTGCAGGCCAGGCCGTCTTTTCCGTTAATCTGCATGGCATCAGATCCGCAGACCCCGTGGGCGCAGCTTTTCCTGAATCCCAGGGTGCCGTCCTGGTATTGCTTGATCTGGATCAGGGCATCCAGCAGCCGGTCTGTGGGATCTGCATCCACGGTAAATTCCTGAAATACGGGCGCCTCATCCGAAAAAGCAAAGCCGATGAACCGGAATAAGTTGAGCCGTGAGAAATTTCAAGAGATGGAACAACCGGGCTGCCTGCATACCAATATGGATCTCTATAAATGGGCCTATAAATTTTACCCCTGGATTTCGAGTGAGTTGATCCGGAAAGCGTTTATGAATGCGGTTATAACCCGGAAAGTGGACATGCAGGCGAGTCCTTATGATGCGCGTGAGTTTGGTTTACAGCCGATAAAAATAGAGACCGAAGAGGGTCGAAAGGAGTATCTGGACAAACAGACCGAAATATTTGAACGATCGATGCCCATCCGGAAAGAGCTAATCGAGGTGATGGAAGATTTGTTGGTGCGAGTGGAATGATTTGATCGACCGACAACCCTCCAAGGGTTCGAGGCATACTTTCTCTGCTTGTGGGCATCGCTATTGAGGAAGGGTTTCTGGAAGGTACGGAACAAACTCTGGGTGAATTTTTCCCCGGTTATTTCCGTGAAAATAATGATCCGAAGAAAGAGGCTATCACGC
>JAWOEP010000015.1:0-5268 GCA_046482705.1 Desulfotignum sp. | reverse complement strand
AAAAAGAAAGAATATAAATATAACCCAAATACATACCCTTGAAAAACTCCGAGACAGCTTGTTGCCGAAGTTGTTGAAAGGGGAAGTGCGGGTGACATAATAGCTAAATAATATATTATATGAGCCTTATAGACATAGATATTAAGTTTGCTTCCCACTATAAAGATCTTTTGGGAATTCAGAAGTCAATCAAGGATCAACTCGTTGATTATAATTTCGATCTATCTAAAGATGAAATAACAAAGGCTATTTTTAATCGCATGGATGCTTTCTGGTTTTTCTTCAAAGCCGTGGTCCCCGCCGCCCGGTACCCCCGGTGCAAAGGAAACCAGATCCACCTGTACCACCTCAGGCGCAGGGGTATGTATCTCAAACTGAACAAACCATATGGCAGCAATAAAAAACAGCACATGGGCGAGAACCGAAAGTGCCAGGTACACTGCCACCTGCCTGCTGCTGTGGCTGGAGCCGGCAAATCCACGGCCTTTTTTAACCGAAAATTGGAAAGGGGTATTCATTGGCTATAAAACATCAGGAAGCATCAGTATCATCTGGAAGGGTTATCATGCCCAGACTCTGGACCCCGGCTTTCTTGATCTGGGACATGACATTGACAACCACACCGTAAGGCACTTTTTTGTCGGCTTTAAGATACACCGCACCGGCGTCCATGTTTTCCAGAACAGCCCCGAGTTTTTCGGCAAGAAAAGCAGCTGACACCTCCTGGTTGTTGATGTACACCTTCAGATCATTGTCAATGGAGATGATCAGGTTGTCTTCACTGGCAGGCAGCGGGGATGCCTTTGCCACAGGCAGGTCCACATCCAGCCCCTGGACCATCATGGGCGCTGTTACCATAAAAATGATCAACAGTACCAGCATCACATCCACAAAAGGGGTGACATTAATATCTGACATTAACGGATCATTGCCGGATCCCGTCTGCATTATGCCTCCATCTGTTTTTGCATGTCGCGTTCAATAATGTTTAAAAGATCGGATGAAAAACTTTCCAGTTCCGAATCCAGAATCCGAATACGGTCTGTAAAATAATTGTAGGCGATTACCGCTGGAATGGCTGCGGCAAGGCCGGCAGCCGTGGCGATCAGGGCCTCGGAAATACCCGGGGCCACCACAGCCAGGCTGGCGGAGCCGCTCAGCCCGATGCCCTGGAACGTGTGCATGATCCCCCATACCGTGCCGAAAAGCCCGATAAACGGGGCTGTGTTTCCCACAGTGGCCAAAAACGGCACCAGCTGCCTGAATCTTCTTATCTCAACACCTATGGACCGGCGCAATGTCCGCTGAATACTGCCCATGGTCTGGAGATAGGAAGCTTCTGTCTTAAATGTTTTGCCTGTCTTGCCATCCTTTTTTTCAGACCTGGCCATTTCCATGTAAGTGGTGATAAAAATTCTGGCCACAGGACTTGCCCGCAGGGCCTTGGCCTTGGCAAAGGCATCTGCCAGGGTCCGGCACTGCCAGAAAATTTCTGTAAAATCCGCAGATTCCCGGAACGCTTTGCGGATATAGCGAAATTTTATAAAAACAATGGCCCAGGTGATGATGGAAAAAAACAGCAGCAGGAGCATGACAAATTTTACAACAGGCCCGGCATCCGTGAGCATGTAAAGCAATCCGATTGATTCTGTGGTCATAAACCCTCTCTTAAGTTACTTCAGCACAAGATTTTATCAGATTAAGTATATGAGACAGCATATCCTGTCAAGGTCAATTTCCAATGAAAAAGCCCCTTTAAACAATGTCAAAGGGGCTTGTGTCAGTCTTTATATGCGAAATGGATTTTTTTTACATCAGGCTACATCATGCCGCCCATTCCTCCCATGCCGCCCATGCCGCCGCCGCCGGGCATCGGGGGAGCAGGATTTTCTTCGGGTTTTTCCGCGATCATGGCCTCTGTGGTGAGCATGACAGAAGCAACGGAAGCTGCATTCTGAAGGGCAAACCGCACCACTTTTTTGGGATCGATAACACCGGCTTCAATCAGATCTTCATAAACATCTGTTCTGGCGTTGTATCCGAACGCGTCTTTTCCTTCCTTGACCTTGTTGATGACAACTGCGCCTTCCACACCGGCATTGTCGGCAATCTTGCGCAGCGGTTCTTCAATGGCCCGGGCCACAACAGCAATGCCCAGTTTTTCCTCATGATCCGCTTCAATGTCCGCAAGGGCGGGGATGCAGCGTACCAGGGCCACGCCGCCGCCGGGCACAATGCCTTCTTCCACTGCTGCGCGGGTTGCGTTCAAGGCATCTTCCACCCGGGCTTTCTTTTCTTTCATTTCCGTTTCAGTAGCAGCCCCCACATTGATGACGGCAACACCGCCCACCAGTTTGGCCAGCCGTTCCTGGAGTTTTTCTCTGTCATAGTCGGAAGAGGTTTCATCTACCTGGGCGCGGATCATCTTCACCCTGCCCTCCAAAGCTTCCCTGGAACCGGCACCGTCGACAATGGTGGTGTTGTCCTTGTCAATGGTGATGGATTTGGCCTGGCCAAGATCCTGGATGGTCACATTTTCCAGTTTGATGCCGATATCTTCGGACACCACCTGGCCGCCGGTGAGAACAGCAATATCTTCCAGCATGGCTTTTCTTCTGTCACCAAAACCCGGGGCTTTGACAGCCGCCACGTTCAGGGTACCCCGCAGCTTGTTCACCACCAGGGTGGCAAGGGCTTCCCCTTCAATATCTTCTGCGATGATCACAAGGGGTTTTCCGGTCTTGGCAATCTCTTCGAGCACCGGGAGCAGGTCTTTCATGGAAGATATTTTTTTGTCACAGATCAGCACATAGGGATTTTCCATGGCAGCCACCATTTTTTCGGTGTCTGTGGCAAAATATGGAGACAGGTACCCTCTGTCAAACTGCATGCCTTCCACCACTTCCAGGGTGGTTTCCATGGATTTTGCTTCCTCCACGGTAATGACCCCTTCCTTGCCCACTTTGTCCATGGCTTCGGCAATGATATTACCGATGGTTTCATCACTGTTGGCGGAAATGGTACCCACCTGGGCGATTTCATTCTGGTTTTTGGTGGGTTTGGCAAGGGTTTCCAGGCTTTTGGTGATTTGGGCAACCGCCTTGTCGATACCGCGTTTGATTCCCATGGGGTTGTTTCCGGCAACCACCAGTTTCTGACCTTCTTCATAAATAGAGCGGGCCAGAACCGTTGCTGTTGTGGTACCATCGCCTGCCATATCAGATGTTTTGGAGGATACTTCCTTGACCATCTGGGCACCCATGTTTTCAAATTTGTCTTCCAGATCGATCTCCTTGGCAACGGTTACCCCGTCCTTGGTCACAGTGGGAGACCCCCAGGATTTTTCAATCACCACATTTCTTCCTTTGGGTCCCAAAGTTACAACAACTGCATCTGCAAGAGCCTTAACACCTCTGAGCATTGCTTCACGCGCTTTGGCATCATATTTAATTTCTTTGGCCATTTTAACTCATCTCCATTATTATATTAATTTTTTCATTTTTGCTTTTCGGGTATCGTGTGTGTATTTACAGAAAATTTTGGTCAATACGATTTTTTGTGACCAGGCTTTTCCATCATGCGATACATTTATTCGATAATTCCCAGAACATCATCCTGGCGCAGGATCAGGTAATCCTCACCATCGATTTTCACATCTGTTCCGCCATATTTGCTGAACAATACCCTGTCCCCGACTTTCACATCCATGGGCAGCAGTTTGCCATCTTCACCCATACGGCCGTTGCCTGTGGCAACAACCTTGCCTTCTGCCGGTTTTTCCTTTGCCGTGTCAGGGATGATAATCCCTCCTTTGGTTTTTTCATCTTCTGCAACACGCTGAACCAGAATTCTGTCACTCAGTGGTCTCAAACTCATGATACAATACTCCTTTTTGCGTTTTGGTTTGGTTGTATGATTTTACATTGTAATGATCAACGTCTGCTATTCGGAATCATCTTTTTTCTTTGCAGATGGTGCTGCAGGCGTTGTTTCTGTAGGTGCGGATTGTGACTTGTCCGGGGATTCCGTGTTTGTTTTTGCCCCGCCGTAGTCGGTGACATACCATCCAGATCCCTTTAAGTGAAAAGAACTGTGGGAAATAATTTTTTCAAGGTGCCCCTTGCATTTGGGGCAGACCGCCAGGGGGGGGTCTGAAATTTTTTGAAATGCTTCTTCAATGCGTTTACACGCTGAACACTGGTACTCGTAAACCGGCATTTTCCTTTTCTCCCTTTTAAGCGTAAATGACTGCTTGAAAAATCAAAGATAAAATAACAAGTCTTTTTCCCCTGTCAAGACACAGGTTTTGAATTTTTTTTCCAGGGGTTACTGGCCATGGACAACACGCCATTTTTCAAAAAAATCAAATATTTGGTTCATCCCTTCCATGGACAGGGGCTGCAGGATGGTATAGGTGAGGCCGTGCACTTTTCTTTCTTCAGCCAGGGTCACGGAAGCCTCTGATGCATGTTCATACCGGTGACTGAATTTAAGAAACCGGACCACATGCACCAGCTCATGCACCAGCACATACAAAAGAAACGGAAACAGGACCAGGTTTTGGCGGGATGTCACAGCAGACAAAATGGCAGGGTCCTGAAGACAGACCGTGTACAGACTGAACCGGGAGGAACCCAGGGGCACATCAGATTTTCTGCCCTCATATTTCACCACCTGGGCAAACGGACCTGTCACCTTTTCATGGGGTGCCAGATCCCTGGCTGTCTTTATGTCATAGCGGTTTTTAAGCCACTGGCCGGAAGACAGTTTATAATAATTGTTCACCAGTTCTTCACAGATCAATACCGCCTGGTCCACCTGTTCCAGTTCCGACCTGTTAAAATGCCGGTCTGTTTTCATACCATTGCCCGGGATATCGGGTAAAAAAAATTGGACATTTGTCAGAACAATATGCTATCATTGATGTTTAGCCTGATACAATATTAAAATATCAAAATACAAAGGAGGTGATTTTTTTGAGCAGTGTTATTAAAAAAAGAAGAAAAAAGATGCGCAAACATAAACACAGAAAGCTTCTTGCCAAAACACGGCACCAGAGAAAGAAGAAATAAGCATTTGTATTTGAAAGGGTATCGGACCGGCTGTGCCGGTCCGATACCCTTAGTGTGTTTAATTTTTCACATAAACCTATAGTGGTGCAGGGCCCAGCCTATTCTGCAACCCCCTTCATAAACTGCATCAGATCCGAATCCGTGGACAAAATCAATGTACTGTCTTTTTCCAGGGCCTGGGAATACAGATCCATGG
>JAWOEP010000065.1:0-2579 GCA_046482705.1 Desulfotignum sp. | reverse complement strand
AAACCACCATTTTTTCTAGCGGTGCGGCCCACCGGTGTCCGGGTATCCGGGCAATGGATGCTTTTTTTTCCAGAACATTGCGGATGAACCGGTCTGTATCAGGGGCACCCGGAAAGATGCCGGCCATGGAAACCACGGCAATATGCTGGGCATGGGATGTCATAGGGGGTCATATAATGGAGAAAGGCGATGGTTGCAAGGTATCCGTGTAAAAATTGTGTAAAACAGACCGGATATTTTTTCGGGCAGATCAGGTGAACAAAAGGAAAAATCCCTGGATCACAGGGCGGAGGAGCAAAAGGGCTGTGATGCCCATCAGGCAGACAGACAGGATCTGGTCTCCTGCACCTTCCCGGCGCTGGTCATTGTACCCCAGTATCCATCCCAGGGCCATGCCCCCCAAAAGCCCCCCGCCATGGCCCCAGTTGTTGATGTTGGGCAGCAGAAAACCGATAAGCGCCAGGCTGACGATCCATCCGGAGGTCTGCTGAAACACCTGCCGGCCCCAGGGTCCGCCCCTGGATTTCCCGAAATAGAGCAGGGCACCGATCAGGCCGCACAAACCTGATGAGGCCCCGATGGTCAGGGGGACATTGCCTAAAATGGAAAGCAGAAAACCGGCGGCACCGGAAATGGTGTAGATGGTGAACATGCGGAACACGCCGTATTCGGCCATGACCAGCGGGGCCACTGTCTTGAGTGCCATCATGTTGAACAGAATGTGCAGAAGACTGCCGTGAAGCCAGTTGGCTGTGATCAGCGACCCCCATGCCTGGTAACTTTCAATGGGCAGACGGCCGGATGCACCCATGAAAATCAGGGCATCAAGGGAAGGGCTCAGGGCGGTAAAAGGGTTGAAACCGGTGTGCATGGATTTGCCGCTGAAAAAAAGCGTCACTATGAACAAGGCCACATTGGTGTACAAAATGGTTTTCATTACCCGTGACGGGGAAAAAGCGGATGTGTATGGGGTCAAAAAGTGCATGGATATCAATACCTGGTTTAAGGGGGTGTTCTATAATGAGGGAAAAGCTTTTACAAAGATTTCTTCCAGGGCATCGTTGATAAAGGTTTCCAGTTTTTTTCGTGAAAAAACAAGCTCGGTGCGTTCAAGGGTCAGGACAACGGGAATGGTGGAGAGCCGGCCCTTGTCCGGGGTACCCTGGTGAAAGGTCACATCAATGATGAGTGTCATCTCGGTGGTGACGCCGGTTTTCACAGCCCGGCACGCAAACCGGTTGATGTCTGCTGCAAATACATGGGCGAATTCTTGAGGCATCCGGGATACCCCTTCGGCAGTGGCAGGCCAGGGGGGCAAAAGAACAACAGAAAATCCCCTTTGTTCCAGAAATGTGCGGAAGACCCTTGTCATGGCCGCGGAAAGGTCCTGTCCGGTGACCGCATAAATTTCCTGTCTGTCACCCCACAGCTGCCGGTATCCTATATGTCCTTTTGTGGTGTCTGAGCGTTTGTCATTAAACCGGCTCAATCCAGCAGACTGCTGTCTGTCTTTGACCGGATGGGCGGTCGAGTAGGACAGGTTCAGGTATTTGGGGCCGGGAGCGGCACATCCGGACAAAAAAAACAGGCAGAATGACAAAAAAAACAGTGATCCGAAAAGAGACAAAGTTGCGGCACACAATTGTATGAAAGATGGTTTCATGGGACATATTTTCCCTGATTTTTCAGAAAATTAATCGGAAGCGGCATCGGTTTCGGAAGCGGCATCGGTTATGGTAACGGCGGCCAGGTATTCCTTGACTGCCCCCAGGGTGAGAGAAAACATTTTGCTCCCGGTGAGAATAACCATGGGATTGTCCGGGCATCCGCAGGCTTCTGCAAAGGCCGGCCCCATGACAGCGGCCGGGTCTGTGGTACCCTCCGGATTGGCCTGCAGGTTCTCGATATAGATGTCCAGCCGTTCTTTGAGAATATTGAAATAATCAATCTCATGTCCGGTGGTGGTTTGGGTGAGGGTGGAAATGTTTTGTGATATCTCTTTTATCATGCGCCAGAAAGATTCTGACAAAGGGGTTTTGTTTTTGTCGCCCGCAGGCATGAAAAAGGAAATTCCCCACCCCGCACTCAGAATCTTGAGAATGCCCAGTTCATATTCGATGGTGGTCAGGTTCAGGCCGGCATCTTCGGGCAAAGCTGCCAGCATCTCTTTGAGATCCGTCCTGTCAATGGCAAATGCGGCCAGGTTCTGGGCGGTTTCCTGTATACTGAGGTGCTGCTGTGCTGGTTTGGTCATAAACACTTCCTTTGGGGTATACAAAATATATCAATTGTGTAATATAATACACCATTAAACAGCAAATATCCAGAATACAAAGAGGTAAATATTGGCACAGATAATAATAGAGCTTAAACTGTTTGCCACCCTGGCTGAATTTGCCCCGGAAAATGCTGACAATTTCACTGTACAGGAGGGCACCACGGTTGAAATGCTTATCAGGGAGCTGAACATTCCCGCAGATACCGTGAAGCTGATTTTTGTCAATGGCAGAAAACAGGATACAACCTATGTGCTCAAACCCGGAGACCGGCTGGGACTGTTTCCTCCGGTGGGAGGAGGA
>JAWOEP010000282.1:0-2930 GCA_046482705.1 Desulfotignum sp. | reverse complement strand
TCTTTTGCCAGTTCCTTTGCATTGGCAAAGGCATTGTCTTCTGAAACCGCGACAATCTCATCGATGATCTCCCGGTTCAGGTTGGCAGGAATAAACCCTGCCCCGATGCCCTGGATTTTGTGGGGGCCGGGGTTTCCCCCGGAAAGGACAGGAGATTTTTCCGGTTCCACTGCCACGGACAAAAGATGGGGGTTCTTTTGTTTAATCATCTCCGATACCCCGGTGATGGTTCCGCCGGTGCCCACCCCTGCCACAAAAATGTCGATGCTGCCGTCCAGAGCATCCCAGATCTCAGGCCCTGTGGTGGTGCGGTGGATTGCCGGGTTGGCCGGGTTGGAAAACTGGTCCGGCATATAGCCATCAGCCATGGATTTTACAAGATCTTTGGCAGTCTCGATGGCGCCTTTCATCCCTTTTTTCCCTTCGGTGAGATGCAATTGTGCCCCCAGGTGGGCCAGCAGCTGCCGGCGCTCGATACTCATGGTTTCCGGCATGGTCAGCACCAGCTGCAGTCCTTTGACCCGGCATACAAATGCCAAGGCAATCCCGGTATTGCCGGAGGTGGGCTCAACGATAATTGAATCCCGGGTGATTTTTCCGGTATCCAGACCGTCCTGGATCATGGCCAGGCCGATGCGGTCCTTTACCGAAGACAACGGGTTGAAATATTCCAGCTTTCCATAGATGTCTGCACCCAGTGCCTGACTGGCCTTATCCAGGTAAACCAGGGGGGTGCTGCCGCAGGCAGCGGTGATATCAGGCAGTTTTTTCATGGCGGGTTTCCTTTTGCGTCCGGGGGTTTTTGTAAACCAGGCGGGGAGACTCCATAAACACCTTGGTGTCCGGCGGGATGGAGGAGGTGAGCCAGACATTGCCCCCCACCACCGACCTGGCCCCGATCACGGTTTCCCCACCCAGGATGGTGGCCCCGGAATAGATGATGGCATCATCTTCAATGGTGGGGTGGCGCTTTGCCCCCCGCAGCTTTTCCCCGGCGTCCGGGGGCAGGGACAATGCCCCGATGGTCACGTTTTGATAGATCCGCACATTGTTGCCGATCTCGGATGTCTCCCCGATGACGATGCCGGTGCCGTGGTCAATGACAAAGCGTTCGCCAATGGCGGCCCCGGGGTGGATATCGATGCCGGTGAGGCTGTGGGCATGTTCGGTCATGATCCTGGGCAGCTGGGGAATCCGGTGTTTGAACAGGCGGTTGGCAATCCGGTAAACCATGATGGCATACAGGCCCGGGTAGGAAAAGATAACTTCATCATGGCTTTTGGCGGCCGGATCTCCGGCAAAAGCCCCTTTGACATCCCCGGCCAATTCCCGCCGCAGGTCGGGTATGGACCGGATAAGTGCCAGGGCGGCTTCATGGCCCCTGGGTTCACATTCCGAGCATGCCAGGTCATACCGCAGGCAGTCATGGCGCAGCACATGGATGATCTGTTCGGACAAAATTTCATACAGCTGGGACACGGCCTGGCCCATGTGATACACCAGGTTGGCTTGGTCCACCTTTTCCTTGGAAAAATACCCGGGGAACAGCACCTCCCGGAATTTTTCAATCATGTCCCGCACAGAAGTGGAAAAGTGGATGGGTTCGTCTCCAATGTGCGCAAAACAGGTGTCATCGTCCAGGGTGGTGATAATATCTTTAATCGCATCAGGCAGTGCCTTGCGCTGTTCAGATACCCCTTCTTTTTCTGTCCTGCAGGTGCCGGTTTTGAATAAAAAATCATCCATGGTTCGGGGTTCCTTCTTCATTTTCAAAAAATTGTGCAAACACCGGACAGTTCCGGCAGGCTTCCATTTTATCGGCCCAGGAGTTGTGGGCCTTGCCGTTGCAGTTGGTACCGTTGATAAACCAGCACAGATCCCCTGCCTTGAATTCCCAGGCCGGGCATTTTTCCAGACGGTATTCAGGACATTGGTTGATATCCCAGCAGTCTTTGCTGTCTTTGTTCGGGTTCACCAGACGTGACAGCAGAAACAGCAGCTGGCGCTCCACATGGTGGGGAATCTTGCGCCACCCCTGTTCATAACTGTGAATGGCCTTGATGGAAATGCCCAGCAGCCGGGCAAGTTCTTTCTGGGTTTTGTCCAGCCGGGTCCGCAGGTTTTTGAAGGTATATGCTTCCATAGGTACTCTTTTTAAACAGCATAAAAGGTAAACAATCTTAAACAAAAATATACCACAGAGTGGTGGGTGTCAATGAGGAAATCCCATTGCCCTGTCCAAAGCCGTGATTTTGTCTGGTTGACGGGATGCGATATTGCATTACTTTATATGCAAAATTATAAATAATAATGAAAGGAATATAAGGTGATTTATGAAACTTGATAAATTAACAGTGAAATCTCAGGAACTGCTGCAGTCCGCCCATGATCTGGCCGGCCGCATGAACCATCCCTCCATTGAGCCGGTGCATTTTATAAAAGGTATGCTGGCTGACAACCAGGGGGTTGCGGTATCCATCCTAAAAAAAATCGGTGCGGACATGGCAACCGTGACAGCTGAGGTGGACCAGGCGTTGGAAAGCCAGCCTCAGGTGTCAGGGGCAGCAGATCTGTATCTTTCCAGAGACAGCCGCCAGGTACTGGACACGGCATTCAAAGAAGCAGACAAGATGAAGGACCAGTATGTCAGCCTGGAGCATCTGCTCCTGGCCCTGACCAGCGGGAAAGGCAAAATTGCTGAAATTCTCGGGCGCCAGGGGGTGACCAGAGATGCAATCCTGTCTGTGTTAAAGGATATCCGTGGCAACCAGAGTGTGACGGACCAGAATCCGGAAGAACGGTACCAGGCCCTGGAAAAATACGGCCGGGATCTGACCCAGCTGGCCCGGACCGGCAAACTGGACCCGGTGATCGGCAGAGATGATGAAATCCGGCGGATTGTCCAGGTGTTGTCCAGGCGGAGAAAAAAC
>JAWOEP010000196.1:0-5471 GCA_046482705.1 Desulfotignum sp. | reverse complement strand
AAGAAAAAAGGTGGCGGAACCTATGTTAATAAACCAAACCACGAAAACTATTTATCTGTCTTTACTCCGACCTTACTGCATAATACAGACTACTTAGAACTCTTAGAAATACGCCGTGCTTTAGATAGTTTAGCTGTACAATTATGTGCTAAAAACATCACGGAAACAGGCATCCGTAAACTCTCACAAATCGTTGATGACATGGAACATCTCGATGATGTTCATGATTTTTTCACGTTAGATAAAAAGTTTCATCTACTAATTTCTAAATACTCAAAGAACCGCTTTTTACATAACATCCACTTAATTATTTGGGATGTAATCCAAAAATGGAAAAATGGATGCTCACCGGGCAACAGAACCGCCTGGACATCTGGCTTGGAAAGTATGGGAAGAAAACCCGACACCTTACGAACAGTTTGGCGCTCCAGGGATGGATGGCCTTTTGTCAGGGGAAGAATGCAAAAGCCATTCCATTGTATGAAAAAGCACTGGATCTTTTGAATAAAAGAACCGGGAGAAAAAGAAACGTTTTTTTCAGCCGGTTCATGGGTGTTTTTTATATCCTGGCCCTGATTAAGGATGGCAGTGATGACAGCTTTTCCCGGGCAAGGGCGTGTCTGGCAATGGAAATGAATCGAAAATACGGGTTTGACACGATATGTGACTTGCTGGGCGGGCTTTTGGATTATCTGCAAGGCAATTCCAGGGGAGGAGATAGAATTCTTCGACGTCACGTCTGGATCAGTTCCTGGAGAGGTTCCACAGATCTAACTGCCAATTTTTTCACCCTTTTTTCTTATTACTGGGTGGACAGGAAAGAGGCAAAAAATGAACTTGCAAACATAAAAGAACTTCACAAACTTGCAAAAAAGGATCAATATTCCTGGTTTGCCGGAGAACTGGAGGGGCTTATCCAAAGTTTGTCCAGGCCCGGGCCCAGAACCCGCAAAAGCCAAAACCCTTCCTGCCTGGTCGGGCTCATTCGAGAGACCAAGATCTGGGAACACACCCTGAATGCGCTGCTGTCCTTGAATAAAAAATCAACTCCTGGAAAGCGGGTGCATGATCAGGAAAAAAATCATGATCAGCGCCTGGTCTGGTTCCTTGATTATGAAAATAATGGCGAGTGCTATATCAGCCCCAGGGAACAAAAGAGAAATGCCAGGGGCGTTTGGACAAAAGGACGACCCATTGCCTTGAGACGGCTGTGCGATGATGTAAGAAAATTTCCCTACCTGACGGCGCAGGATAAAAAAATTTGTGGTCATATCTATGCCCACAGTTACAAAGATGGGTGGTACACCAATGTGGAATATATTTTTGATGATGAGTATATGCCCGATGTCGTAGGTCATCCTCTTCTTTTTTTAAGCGATGGAACCACCCGGATGGAGCTGGTTCAGGGAAAACCTGAACTCATTATTTCAAACAAGGGCAAAGACGGGTTTACCCTTGTTTTGTCCCCCAGACCCCGACGTCATTTTTCAGGAAAACATGTGGTGGTACAGGATACATCGACTCAGCTCAAGCTGGTGTCGCTGGATACAAAATATCAGGCCATTGCCGATATCCTGGGCAGCGAGGCCTTTTTTCCAGCATCTGCAAAAAATAAAATTGCCCGGGTAATGGATGCACTGGCAGGGGATATCACCATTCATTCGGATATAAAAGGGGGCAGTGACAGTGTTACGGAGACAAAAGCAGATGCAACCCTCCATGTTCAGCTCTCTCCCCTGGAACGGGGACTGAAGCTCTCCATGGTTGTTCGTCCCCTGGGTGAAGATGGCCCTTGTTATCCCCCGGGCAGCAAAGGAAAAAATGTCATCGCCCGGGTGAAGGGTATCCAGATGAAAACCACACGGGACCTTGAAATTGAAAAAGAGCTGGCAACGGATTTGATCAATAAATGTCCAACGCTTGCAACCGTCGAAGAAAATCAGGGTGAATGGCATTTCCCCGGTGTGGAAGAATCCCTGGAGCTGATCCAGGAACTGGGCGCCCGGGGAGAAGGCGTTGTGCTTGAATGGCCAGAGGGCAAACCCTTTGAGCTGGTGGGCAAGGTCTCGTTTGATCATTGCCGGCTCAATATCAAAGGGGAACAAGATTGGTTTGCCATGACAGGGGAAGTGATGGTGGATGAACATCTTACCCTGGAGATGGGTATGCTTCTGGAATATCTTGAAAAAAGCACCACCCGATTCCTGGAGATCCAGCCGGGTCAATTTATTGAATTAACCCGGGCATTTCGAAAAAGACTCCAGGCCCTTGACAGATACTCTGCCAGGCATGGAAAAGGGGTAAGGTTTCACCCTCTGGCGGCCCTGGCCCTGGAAGGGTTTTTTCAGGAAGTCGGCACCGTGCGTACAGACAAGGCATGGAAAGCCCACATTGCAAAATTTCAAACCCAGACAGATCCGCACCTTTCGGTCCCATCCACCCTGAATGCAGAGTTGCGTGAGTATCAGCTGGAGGGGATCAACTGGATGAACTGTTTGTCAGATTGGGGCGTGGGTGCCTGTTTGGCCGATGACATGGGGATTGGTAAAACCATGCAGACCTTGGCCATGCTCATCAGGCATGCTCCCCACGGACCGTCCCTTGTGATTGTCCCCACATCGGTGTGTGCAAGCTGGATTGCCGAAGCCAACCGCTTTGCCCCTTGCCTGAACCTTATTTTATTTGGCGGAAACAAAAGGAAAAAAATTCTGGAAGATGCCGGCAGTTTTGATGTGCTGATCTGCAGTTACGGGCTGATGCAGCAAAAAAAGGTGGCCGCCATGTTGTCTCATATCTCCTGGCAGATGGTGGTTCTGGATGAAGCCCAGGCAATAAAAAATTTCGCCACCCAGAGATCCCGGTCCGCCATGGAGTTGACGGCCGCATTCAAGGTGATTCTCACCGGAACTCCCATTGAAAACCACCTGGGTGAGCTGTGGAATCTTTTTCAGTTTATCAATCCCGGCCTTTTAGGGTCCCTGGAGCGATTCAACAAGACCTTTGCCATCCCCATTGAAAAACAGGGGAATGCCCAGGCAAGAAAGGATCTCAAGCGACTGATTCAGCCGTTTATCCTGCGTCGTACCAAGGCCCAGGTCTTAGAAGAGCTTCCCCCCCGCACGGAGATTCTGCTGGATATTGATCTGAGCAAAGAAGAGATGGCTTTTTATGAGGCCCTGCGCCAACAGGCCCTGGAGAGAATCTCCAGCGATGATGAGGGCCAAAAGCATTTCAAAATACTGGCGGAAATCACAAAATTGCGCCAGGCCTGCTGCCACAGTGAACTCGTCAACAAAGAGATCTCTATTGCCAGCAGCAAACTGGCTGTCTTTTCTGAGATTCTGGGAGAACTCATGAACAATGGACACAAGGCCCTTGTTTTCAGCCAGTTTGTGGGGTATCTGTCCATTGTCCGGAAATATCTGGATGACTCCAAAATCAAATACCAGTACCTGGACGGCAGCACGCCGGCCACCCAGCGACAAAAGGCAATCCATGGCTTTCAAGCCGGGGAGGGGGATGTTTTTTTGATCAGTCTTAAAGCCGGGGGTGTGGGGTTGAATCTTACGGCAGCAGATTATGTGATCCACCTGGACCCATGGTGGAACCCGGCTGTGGAAAATCAGGCATCTGACCGTGCCCATCGCATGGGTCAACGCAGGCCTGTCACCATTTATCGCCTGATTACCCGGGGAACAGTGGAAGAAAAAATTGTACATATGCATCGCCGCAAACGAAACCTTGCGGACAGCCTTCTTGCGGGCAGTGACTTAAGCGGGAAAATGTCTGCCAAAGAACTTCTGGCTTTAATCCAGGAATCGTAACCCACGATAGTTCGGGTGCTTCGTTGCCAGGTAAATTAAGCAGATATTGTGACATGATCCTATATTGACAAGAGGAAAAACTGCCCCTGGCCCTGAAGCGCTCCCAAGAGGCTGAATCGCTGTACCGCTATGCCGGCTTTCTGGCCGGAAGGCGGCGGATAACCCGGCTGACACCTACCGGCAGCAAAGGAAACAGGAGAGCCAGGAAACCATAGCCGGTCACATCCCCCGGATGATCATCGATCATTGCGCCTGAGGTGCCAAAACAAGAAAGGTGAGGCGGGAGCCGCTGTCTTATTTCAGAAAAAATGTCAAAATGTATTATTGGCGATCCACTTCTCAATTTGAAGTGGATCTGGTGCTGGGCACCCAATGAAAGGGTTACAAAAGACAATATCACCATTTTCCCCTGGAAACGGTTTTTGCAGAGACTGTGGCAGGGAACAATTATCTTTTAATTTTTCTGAATGATACCCGGGGTCGCGTGCCCCGGGTGTGAACTTTCCGGTCTTGTCTGAGGAGGGGGCGAAGTGTTCAAAACCAATATTTTTCAGATGGGATAAAAGAACAACATCTCCATTTTAACAAGAAAGAAGCTTGACAGTGTCAGATATTCATGAAATATTGCACAATTGTTAGCATTGGCTAATAAAATTTTATAAGATAAATATTATAATAATGTAATTAAAAGTTTTTATTGGCTTGTTTCAGTCGGTAAGTTTAAGGAGGTTCTTGATGAAAACAGCTGCAGCAAGATGGATGACAGGGTTATTGTGCATGATCGCAGCATTGCTGGCGGACCCTGATTTGTTATCAATGTGCAGGCGGTTATCCGGCTGCAAAACCTGAAAAGGAGAAACCCATGTTTGAAAAAATACTGATCGGGCTGATCGTTGCCGGTGCCGTGTATTATCTGTACCGCCGGTTCAGGGCCACCACTTCCGCAGACGGTGCATCCTGCGGCTGCGGCGGGTGTGACAGCTGCGGTACCGCTCAAATCGCGTGCGAAGCAAACGGATCAGACAGATCAAAAGAGGAAAAAAATGAAAAATAATCACAGAACAGTGCTAAGCCGGGTGGCCGGGGCCATGGGCGGGGCCCCGGCAGGGGAAGAATTCCCGGGGTGGCAGAAAAAAACCCGGGAATTCAGGAGGGACAGTATGCAGGTTAGAATTCAATGGCCAGCTGCAGGGTGACCGTATCGGTTTCCACTGCATCATCGTCGAATTCTGCTCTCAGAAACTCCAGGGCCAGGTTGGTGTTGTCGAAAACACCCCAGTTGGCCACGGCCCCGTACTGTTTTTCAGGCAAAAATTCCGTCCCGCCGTCATCTGATCCGCCGTAACCGATGGCCAGATCCAGGTTCTCCAGGGCGGAAAACCCCAGTTCCAGGTTCCAGGCAGCCGGCTTCCGGTCTTGCGTGTCGGCGGCATCATAAATTTCACCGGCCTTGAAGTGGTCCAGGGCCGCTGCATATTCGGCGACAAAGGTGAACCGTTCCAGCAAGGCCACGGGAGATAGGCGCTCCAGCCTCCCACCATGTCATCGATGGTGTCATTTACTGCAAATTCCGACAATCCGTCCGAAGAGATCAGGTTCGAGGTGTATGACAATCCCATCATGACCGATGCGAACGGCTGGAAAGCA
>JAWOEP010000248.1:0-10211 GCA_046482705.1 Desulfotignum sp. | reverse complement strand
ATGATGTCTTCTCTGGCCCTTTCAAAAAATTTCAGGTAATTGGCATGGTAGACCACCCCGGAGTGGTCGGTGTCTTCATAATAGACCTGGGTCTTGAAAATATGGGGATCTGGCCGGGGCATATGGTTGTTTATCCGTGGAACTGTTTCAGACGGTTGCAGTATGCATTGGGTTTTTGCCAGTCTGCTGGTTTTTATAACCAAAAGGCACAACAAACTCAAGCATAATCGGCAAATCCGGATGATGTGAAAGGCAAAAAAAAATCAAGGGCCCGGAGGTCAGGCAGGCCCTTGATTTGGAAAGGAACTTACACAAAAGACAAATTTCAGGTGGAGGTGCCCTTAAAATATGGCATGAAACTGTCTTTCTCCAGCTCTCTACTATGAAAATATTACTGCTGCAATACCCATATATACGTATTTTTTTTAAAAAATAATACGTATTGCATTTTTATATGAAAGCCGTCAGCCGTCAGTACTCAGCTAAAAGCTAAAAGCTAAAAGCTAACAGCTTTCATGCTTTGTTGTGCCCTTCAGGGCATGGGTGTTATTCAAGAAATGTCAGACCTTGGCGTATGGCAAATTTGGTAAGCAGGGCGGTTGCTCTGATATCCAGTTTGTTCATGATATTTTTTCTGTGCTGCTCCACGGTCCGGGTGCTGATTTTCAATATTCTTGCAATTTTCCTGCTGGTATGCCCGTCGGCAATATGTTTTAAAATCTGGGATTCTCTCATGGTCAATGGATTTTCAGGCGTAATCCCTTCATGGGTCAAAGGATTACGTGCCATGTCCACAACACAGTCCAGTACCTCATCGCAGAAGCAGGGTTTCCCTGAAATGATTTTATGGATGGCTTCAGAGAGTTCTTTGGCCGAACATGTTTTTGTCAGAAATCCGGCGGCCCCGGCTTTCATCATGCCTGCGACATGGATTTTATCCTTGTGCATGGAAAGACCAAGAACTTTAAGGGCGGGATTGTTGTCAAGAATCTGTCGGGTAGCATGCACACCTGTGCAATCGGGCAGGTTAATGTCCATAATGACAATGTCAGGATGGTATTTTTCAGCAAGAAGGATTGCTGTGTGGCCATCTCCTGCTTCATATACTGCAGAAATTTTTTTGTCTTTTTCAAGATTGGATTTCAGGCCATCCCGCATCAGGCGGTGGTCATCTACGATGAGCACAGAAATCGCTTCAGTTGTACGTTTCATAACAACATGAAAATTCCCATGACAAAAATCAGGGGCCAAATTGCTCTTGCATCCCAAATCCTGAGCCGGGCCGGAAAAATAATGCCCCTGCTCACAGGACCTGGTATTTACATCAGAATTTATAAAAACTCCTTACCCTCGGATGTCCATAGCATAATTTTTTTAAAATTGCAGCTTTTTTTTGCGGAAAAAAGAAATTTTCGATTATCTCGCTGCCCATGGGGGATTTCATATGCCCGGCATGCATATTTTATTGACAAAAGTAACCATGAACGTTACATTGAAACATGATAAATAGTTTCAGGGATATCTGGCTGCAAAAATTTTTTATTGATGATGTTCAGCATAAAAAAATTCCTGCATCCATCCGAAACCAATTGTTTAAAAAACTACAGATGCTTGATGATGCCACATGTGATTTGGATTTGAGAAGTCCGTCGAGCAACCATTTTGAGAAACTGTCGGGAAAATTGAAAAACAAAAGCAGCATTCGCGTCAACAAACAATGGCGGCTCATTTTTTCCTGGGACAACAGCCATGGTAAAGCAAGCCGCGTTTATCTGGATAACCATACATATAATAAGCAAGGAAAGTAGCAATGATACTTACAAAGCGCCAACCTGTCAGTGTTGGAGACATAATCAAAGAGGAATATCTTGAACCCCTTCAGATTACCCAGGAAAAACTTGCAAAAGCGATGGGAGTAAGCCGGAAAACCATTAATGAAATATGTAACGATAAAAGGTCAATAACAATTGATACCGCTTTGCTGCTTGCAAAAGTATTTGAAAATACTCCTGATTTTTGGCTCAATGCCCAGCGGCGCACAGAACTTTGGATGGCGATGAATACCCCGGAAAGAAAAGCGAAAATTGACAGGGCAACGCCTGTCCGAAAGATTTTGACATAAGGAGATATCCCATGAATAGCCATACCCCCAGACTGCTGGATGCGCTGGATGCGTTTGAAGACGGCATCTATATTGTCAGCGAGGATTTTACGGTGGAGTACATGAACCGGTTCATGAAAGACCTGTTCGGGGAAGGGTTGGGTAAAAAATGTCATAAAGTGCTGCTGAATCTTGATGCACCTTGTGAATGGTGCAATTATAAAAAAATATTTGACAACAATGAAACCCGCCATTCTGAAATCTATCTGGATTCGGTGAAAAAAACCTTTGCCCTGTCCGAGATACCGGTGACCAACCGGGACGGCACCCGGTCCAAGCTTTCCATCTACAGGGACATTTCCCGGCGCAAAGAACAGGCAGCCAGGCTCAAGACTTCCATGGAAAGTTACCAGCGATTGTTCAAGCATGTGGGGTGCGGGGTGTATATTTCAAGCAAACAGGGGCGGTTTCTGGACGTCAATCCGGCCCTGCTCAAAATTCTGGGATACGAGGACAAAGATGAATTTTTGTCTCTGGATCTGGCCAGAGATGTGTTCCTTAAACCCGAGGACAGGAAAAAATTCCAGCGGATAATTGAGAAAAAAGGCCGGGTGGTTGATTATGAGGTGAAATGGCGCCGCAGGGACGGCCATATCATCCATATTTTATTGACCTCCAATGTACGGTATGATGACAAAGGCAAAATCCTGGGGTATGAAGGCATTGTGGTGGATGTCACTGAACGCAGAAAAAGCGAAAACAAAATCAGGGCAGCCCATGATTTTCTGGACAATATCATCTCCTGTTCGCCCAATGCCATTATGGCCATGGACATGACCGGCAAAATGATTCTCTGGAACCAGGGGGCTGAAGAGGTGTTCGGCCTGCCTGTTGGTGAAGTCCTGGGCCACATGACTGTCCAGGAGATTTATTCCAAAGAGGTGGCGGCAGAAGTCACCCGGATGATGCGGGATCCCAAATACGGCGGGGTGGGCCGGCTCAATTCCTATCCTTTGACCTTTGAACGCCGGGACGGCCAGGTGGTGGAAGGCAATTTGTCCGCGTCTTTTCTCTATGATGAAAAAGGAAAAGAAACAGCCTCCGTGGCCCTTTTTGTGGACCTGCGGGAACGGCTGAAAACCGAGCGGGAATTGTCCGAAGCCCGGCAGCACCTGCTCCAGTCGGAAAAACTGGCAGCCATGGGACGGCTCACCTCCCAGATCGCCCATGAACTGAACAACCCGCTGTTCGGCATCATGAATACCCTTGAGCTGATGAAAACCGAGATCCCGCCTTCCAACAAGCGGCGAAGACTCCTGGACATGTCCCTGTCCGAAACCGTCCGTCTGGCGGACATGCTCAAAAAAATGCTCTCTTTTTCAAAGCCGGACGAGGTGGAACGGTCGGAGCTGGACATCAACACGGTGATCGAAGAGCTCATGGTCCTTTATGAAAAACGGTTCCGGGAAAACAGCATCAAGGTGATGCTGGACCTGGCCCCGGACCCGGGTCTGATAATAGCTTCCAAAGACCAGCTGCGCCAGGTATTTATCAACATGTTTTCCAATGCCATGTATGCCATGCCTGACGGCGGGAATCTTACCATCTCCACCAGGCCCAACGGCAACATGCTCCATATTGTTGTGGAAGATACCGGCACAGGCATCAAGTCCGAGCACCTCAAAAAAATATTTGATTCCTTTTTCACCACCAAGACCGACAGCATCAAGGGGGTGGGCCTGGGTCTTTCTGTCTGTTACGGGTTCATCAAGGACCATGACGGCGACATAACAGTGGATTCCAAATACGGGGAATGGACCCGGTTCACCATAAAACTGCCCTATAACGGCACCAGAAGGTGACTTTTTTACCTTTTCTTTCTGTAAAATGTTCGCCATGCCGATGATTTATTTTTATATGAAAGTGTTAAGTGTTAAGTTTTAAGTTAATCTCTGCCTGCTCATACTTTCATTTTTGGTTGTGCCCGCCAGGGCATGGGGGTTATATGAAAGCCATCAGCCATCAGTATTCAGCTAAAAGCTAACAGCTAACAGCTAACCGCTAACCGCTAACCGCTAAAAGCTAACAGCCACCCCCTTTCACAATTTATTGTGCCCGGCAGGCTATCGCCGTTATGAAAAAGGCAACCCGCAACCCCTCCACTATTGGTATAGTTATTTTATTTATTTTAGTTATTATTTTTTCCTTGACAGATGGAATTTAATATAATAACACTAAAAACTATAAACCATTAATGCAAAAGGAGGCATTATGGAAGACACATTGACTGTATTCACAGCCA
Source organism: Desulfotignum sp. (assembly GCA_046482705.1). GTDB lineage: Bacteria > Desulfobacterota > Desulfobacteria > Desulfobacterales > Desulfobacteraceae > Desulfotignum. The sequence continues at coordinate 5,808 of JAWOEP010000248.1, read as the reverse complement.
GCAAGTACTGCAATGTTTCGTCAAAAACCATTATCAACTGGGTGGAGGCCGGTCATATCAAGGCCTACAAAACCGTGGGCGGGCACCGCCGCATCAAAAAAGCGGATCTGGAAACCTTTATGCACGAGCAGGGAATTCCCGTTCCCGAAAAAAAAGAGGATACCGCCCGGAAAAAGATTCTGGTGGTTGATGATGACATGATCATTGTGGAGTCCATTGTTCAATCCCTGGAGGAAGATGAATTTGATTATGAGGTCATTTCCGCTTCCGACGGGTTCGAGGCCGGGCTCCAGGTCAATCATTTCAAGCCGGACCTGCTGATCCTGGACATCATGATGCCGGACATCAAAGGATATGATGTCTGTAGAAAAATCAAGACCAATGAAGAGACCAAAGACACCAAAATCATTGTGCTGTCCGCCTATCTGGATGATGAAAAATTCGCCCAGATGAAGGAAAATGGTGCAGATATCTGCTTTTCCAAGCCGCTGCCCCTGCACCAGCTCAAGGAAGAAGTCGCAAAATTGCTTGGACTAAAATAACAAGGAGGCGGATCATGAATTTAAAAGAATCTTTGGAAAAAAAGAGATTTGTTGTGACCTCTGAAGTTCAGGCACCACTTGGCGATGATGAGCCGGAAGCGCTGGTGACAAACCTGAGCAAGATCAGGGGAAGAGTGGACGGTGTGTCTGTCTCTGATGTGGAGCTGGAAGGTGTGGTGGGAGACAGCATTCTGACCTGTGACCTGCTGCGCAAAAACCGGTTCAATGCCATCTACCAGACCACCACCAGGGACAAGAACCGGTATCAGCTGCAGAAGGATTTGACCAATGCCCATGAGATCGGGGTGGACAACCTGCTGGTGTTTACGGAAGACTACCGGATTTCCGGGGACAGTCTCCAGGAATCCATGTTTTTTCACGTGGATTCCGGCAAACTGGGATCGGTGCTGGATCACCTGCGCCAGGGCATGAGCATTGAGGGCAATGAACTGGATGAAAAAATGGATTTCACCCTGGGATCAGGTGTGGAAACCCCCTGGGGAAAACAGATGCCCAAACGGGGAATGGAGGAGATGGAAGACATGCTCAACGTGGGGGCCGGCTATTTTCTCACCACCCCTATTTTTGACGTGGACCAGTTTGAAAAGTTCATGAAACAGGTCCAGCCTTTCCGGGTGCCGGTGATCGCCGAGGTGATGATCCTGCGCACCGCCGGCATGGGAAAATTTTTAAACCGCCATTTTAAATCCGGACTGGTGCCGGACTGGGTGATCCAGAAACTGCTGGATGCACCGGACAAGACCCGTGCCAGCATCGACCTGTTTGCTGATACGGTCAAAAGTTTGAAAGATATCTGCCAGGGGGTGCACATCGTCACCATCGGCGGTGAAGACAAGCTGGCCCAGTATCTGAATGCAGCCAAACTCAGATGATCCGGGATACGGCCAGGCTCTGTTGACCCGGAGTGCGGCCGGACCCGGTTCACACAGGAACAGGGTCGGATGATATAAGATACAAACAACACAGGGGGGGAGCGCACCATGGCAGAGGCAATCAAGATCGACACCCTGGACTTTGAACTCAAGGAATCCGTGCTGGACAAGGTGCCGGATGCAAATTTTGATTTGTGCCTGACCTGCGGCACCTGCACCGGCGGGTGTCCGGCATCGGAGCAGTTCGGCATGGATCCCAGAAAACTGATCCGCATGCTCAATTTCGGCATGGACGAGGAGATCATGAAATCGGACTGGAAATGGGTATGTTCCATGTGCGGCCGGTGCCAGCTGGCCTGTCCCATGAACATCAACATTCCCAAACTTATTTACAACATCCGGGCAAAGGTGGCCCGGGAAAAACGTCCCAAGGGCATTCTGGGCTCCTGCGACCAGCATATCAGAACCGGTTCCGCCATGGGTGCGGCCAAGGAGGATTTCAAATTCACGGTCCTGGATGTGGCCGAAGAGATCAGAGAAGAACACCCCGGGTTTGAAGATCTGGAAGTGACCGTGGACCGGGTGGGAGCACAGATGGTGCTCAACCAGAACTCTAGGGAACCGGTCACCGAGCCCGAGGAGATGGGCCCCCTTTGGAAGGTCCTGCACACTGTGGGGGCGGACTGGACCTATCCGTCCGTGATGTGGGCCGGTGAAAACTACTGCATGTTTCTGGCTGATGATGAAGGCTGGCGGTATATCATAGAGGAGTTTGTCCTGCATGTGGACAATAACCTGAAAAGTCCCATGGTGGTGAACACCGAGTGAGGCCACTCCTATTTTGCAATCCTGGAAGGATTGCGCAAATACAATATCCCGCACAAGTTTGAACTGACCACCATCATCGAACTGTATGCCCAGTGGATCAAAGAAGGCAAACTCAAAGTCAATTCCGACTGGAACAAGGACATCGGCGCCAAATTCACGATCCAGGATCCCTGCAATATCGCCAGAAAAAGCGGGTCCAACAAAATCGTGGATGACCTGCGGTTTGTGGTGAAAACCGTGGTGGGCGAAGAAAATTTCATTGATACCGTGCCCAGCCGCATGAACAATTTCTGCTGCGGCGGCGGGGGCGGGGCCCTTCAGGCAGGGTTCCCGGAACAGCGGCGGGCCTACGGCAAAATCAAGTACAACCAGATCATGGCCACAGGGGCGGATTATGTCATTGCCCCCTGCCACAACTGCCACGGCCAGATCGAGGATATCGGCCACCACTACGGGGGCAATTATCATGTGGTTCATCTGTGGACCATCATCTGCCTGGCCCTGGGTGTTCTGGCGGAAACCGAACGGACCTATCTCGGGCCGGACCTGGCCGAAGTGGGACTATAATAGAGGAGGGATGAGATGACCGAAATAGAAAAAGGATCGGTAATGGTGGTCGGAGCCGGTATTGCCGGTATCCAGGCGTCCCTGGATCTGGCGGATTCCGGGCACCTGGTCTATCTGGTGGACAAAAATACCGCCATCGGCGGCACCATGGCCCAGCTGGACAAAACCTTTCCCACAAATGACTGCTCCATGTGCATCATTTCTCCGAAACTGGTGGAAGCCGGGCGCCATTTGAATGTGGAACTGCTCACCATGAGCGACATTACCGCTGTGGAGGGGGAAGCCGGCAACTTCACCGTGACCTTACAGGAAAACCCCCGGTACATTGACATGGAAAAGTGCACCTCCTGCGGGGAATGTGCCAAGGTGTGCCCGGTGGATCTGCCCAACCGGTTTGACGAAGACCTGGGAGAGCGAAAGGCCGCCTTCAAACTCTATCCCCAGGCCATGCCCTCTGCCTGGGCCATTGAAAAGGCCGATAAAGCCCCCTGCCGTCTCACCTGTCCGGCCGGGCTCAATGTCCAGGGATATGTGCAGATGGTCAAGCAGGGCAAATTCAAGGAAAGCCTGGAGATCATCATGGAACAGCTGCCCCTGCCCGGAACCCTGGGCCGGGTCTGTCCCCATGAATGTGAAGATGCCTGCCGCAGGTGCCAGAAGGATGCGCCCGTGGCCATAAGGGATCTCAAGCGCCTGGCAGCAGACAGTTTTGATCCCAGAGAAATTGAGATTCCCTGTGATCCGAAAATCAATAAAAAAACAGCCATTATTGGATCAGGCCCGGCAGGGCTGTCTGCTGCATACCATCTGGCAAAAAAAGGGGTGGATGCCGTGATTTTCGAGGCGTTGCCCAAACCCGGCGGCATGCTGCGGGTGGGCATACCAGACCACCGCCTGCCCCCTGATGTGCTGGACAAAGATATTGCAGTGGTCACCAACCTGGGGGTGGAAATAAAATGCAGCACCCGGCTGGGAGAAGATTTTACCGTGGACAGCCTGCTTGGGGACGGATTTGATGCCGTGTTCCTGGCATTGGGTGCCCACAAGGGCATTGATCTGGGCATTCCCGGCGAAGACCTGACAGGTGTGCGCCAGGGTGTGGATTTTCTCCGGGAGCTGAACCTGACCGGCACAACACAGGTGGGAAAAAATGTCGGCATCATCGGCGGCGGCAATGTGGCCATTGATGTGGCCAGGTCTGCTGTCCGCATGGGCGCGGACAAGGCCACCATCATCTACCGCCGGACCAGAAAGGAGATGCCGGCCTGGGAAGAGGAGATATGTGCTGCAGAAGAGGAAGGCGTAGACATAACCTACCTTGCCGCCCCCCAGAAAGTCCTGGAAAAGGACGGAAAAGTGGCGGGCCTGCGGGTGATCAGAATGGAACTGGGAGAGCCTGATTCTTCCGGCCGGCGCCGGCCGGTGCCTGTGCCGGGCAGTGAATATGACCTTCCCATAGACCAGCTCATCTGTGCCATCGGCCAGCAGCCGGATATATCGGTTCTGGAGGATCTGGCTGACATAAAGATCTCCCGGTGGAACACCACCGAGGTGGATCCGGTCACCCTGGCAACGGACAAACCCGGCGTGTTTGCCGGCGGGGATCTGCAGACAGGACCCGGCGTTGCCATCGGTGCGGTCGCCGCAGGCATGGAGGCGGCAGAATCCATCTTCCGGTATCTCACCGGCAAAGACATGGCTGCGGGAAGGGATGTACCGGTGACCGAAGATCCTGTATATCTGCCGGTGGACCCGGACATGCCAAAGGAAAACCGTTATAAAATGCCGGAACTGGCCCTGGATAAACGGGCAGGCAGTTTTGATGAAGTGGAGCTGGGATATGCAGCAGAGGAAGGGCAGAAAGAAGCGGCAAGATGCCTGAACTGCGGGTACTGTTCCGAGTGCATGCAGTGTGTGGATGCCTGTCTGGCCAATGCGGTGGACCATTTTATGGTACCCAGAACCCGCACCGTGCAGGTGGGCGCCATCATCATGGCACCGGGGTTTACTCCCTTTGAACCCAAAGAGATGGTCACCTACTGTTATGGCCACAGCCCCAATGTCATGACCTCTCTGGAATTTGAGCGGATCCTGTCGGCTTCCGGCCCATTTGCCGGCCATCTGGTACGGCCGTCGGACAAAAAAGAGCCCAAAAAGATCGCCTGGCTCCAGTGCGTGGGCTCAAGAGACATCAACAAAGGAGACAATGCCTACTGCTCCGGGGTGTGCTGCATGTATGCCTCCAAGCAGGCGGTGATCGCCAAGGAGCATGCAGATTATGACCTGGACTGCGCCATCTTCTATATGGACATGCGTACCCATGGCAAGGAGTTTGACAAATACCAGATGCGGGCCGAAGACGAATCCGGGGTACGGTATGTGAGATCCCGCATCCATTCGGTGTTTCCGGAACCAGGGGACCGGTACCGGCTGGTGTATGCCACGGAAGCCGGGAACCTGGCCGAAGAAATTTTTGACATGGTGGTATTGTCCATCGGCCTTTCCCCCAACAAGGATGCCCTGATGCTGGCACAGAAAACCGGCATCGATCTGAATGCCCATGGATTTGCACAGACCTCGGATCTGTCTTCTGTGGCTGCATCCAGGGAGGGGATTTATGTGTGCGGTACTTTCCAGGAACCCAAGGATATTCCGGGATCAGTCATGGAAGCGTCTGCAGCAGCAGCCACTGCCTCCATGGCCATGGCAAAGGACCGCTGGTCCCTTACCCGGACAAAGGAGCTGCCCCCGGAAACCGATGTAACAGGCGCACCTCTCTGGTCTTCAAGGCGCTTAAAGCCGGGGCCACAGGGATATCCATTGACCCCAGGCGTTCGGAAACCGGAAAAAAATGCAACCTGTGGCTGCCCATCCGGCCCGGTACGGACGCGGCCCTGGCCCTTGCCATGATCCATTTCATTATTTATGAGGATTTGTATGACAAGGATTTTGTGGAAAACCACACCGTGGGGTTCAAC
>JAWOEP010000229.1:0-9324 GCA_046482705.1 Desulfotignum sp. | reverse complement strand
GAACAGTCCGATCATCGGGGCTTTGGGGCTGGTGATGATCCGCTTGAAATCAGCGACTTTCAATTCCAGGGCCACCCCCAGCATCATCAGTCCGATGGCGCCGTTGATAATAGCAATCCCCGTGGGATTGAAATTCAGGTGAACCTGGTCCACCATGACAGGGTCCATGACATCTCCTCCGGGTTCAGGTTGCCGAATGTATGGTCTGCCCGGCCCGTAAATTGCCTGCCCGGGCAGTATGCAGTTTAACGGTGTGCCGGCCGGGTCAGGCCTTGTATGCCCCCACATTGGCCAGCATGCTGCTGGCCGGGCTCACCGTGGTGGTATCGGTCATCACGTTGATGCAGCACACTTTGCCGGAGGCGAACGCAGCTTCCAGGGCGGACCGGATATCTTTCGGGTCTTCCACCAGAAACCCTTTGCCGCCAATGGCTTCCACCATTTTATGGTAGTCCACGCGGCCGATCCAGGTACCGTCTTCAATGGCATGGCCGATGCGCAGCTCCTGGCTGTGGCGGATCATGCCCCAGCCCAGGTCATTGGCGATCACCACCACAATGGGCAGGTTCTTGCGGATGGCGGTTTCAAACTCCATGAAGTTGAACCCCACGGAACCGTCTCCGGTGACCAGCAGGACCCGGCTGTCCGGATAGCAGAGTTTTGCAGCATTGGCATAGGGCAGGCCTACGGCAAGGGAGCCGAAAATACCGTAATCCAGATACCGGCCCGGATGGTTAAGGCTCCGGGTCATGCCCATCCAGGTGGTGGTGTCTCCCCCGTCCGCCACCACCACATCTGTTTTCCGGTCCATGAAATTGTCGATCTCCTTTGCCAGACGCAACGGATGGACCGGGATATGATCCGATTCCCAGTCCTTGGTGGCCGGGGCTTTGCCGTCGGTATGGGCTTGGTGGAGTTTTTCCACCCAGGGGGTGAACCGGGACACCAGTACAGAAGACAGCCCTTTTTTGTCGATCCGGTCCCGGCACAGGGCCAGAAAGGCGAGCACATCACTGACCACGGGCAAATCCACACTTCGGTTGCGGCCGATCTCTTCGGCCTGGATATCCACTTGGGCGATCCGGGCCTCAGGGTTGAAAATATCTCCGAACAGGTAATACAAAGAGATCCGGGTGCCCAGGATGATGATCAGGTCGGTTTCCAGATAGGCGGCAAAACAGGCCCCGGGCCGGACAGCCACAGCGCCTTCAAAACACAGGGGGTGGCTGTCCGGCACCAGCCCCCTGGCAGACAAAGAGGTGAACACCGGGATGCCGGTCTGTTCCATGAACCGGGTCAGGGCTTTCCCGGCATCGGCCTGCCAGGCACCGGTGCCGGCTATGATTACCGGTTTCTGGGCCTGCTGGATCATTTCAAGGAGTGCATCTGCCTTTTCCGGGTCAGCCGGCCGGGACAGGACCTGGGTGTTGATCTGTTTCACCGACCCTGCGTCCACCGGGGTATTGAGCACATCGATGGGGATTTCCAGATATACCGGGCCGGGCCGTCCGGCCTGGGCGGTCCGGAATGCCATGTCCATGTATTCAGCCACCCGCTCGGCTTTTCGGCAGACCAGGGCTTTTTTGACCATGGGTTTGATCACCTCCTCCTGGGGCATGTCCTGGAGATCCAGCCGTTCCTTGTTGTCCAGGCCCACGCACCCGGCGATGAGCACCAGGGGGGTGTTGGAGAAATGGGCACTGGCCACGCCGGTCAGGGCATTGGTGAATCCGGGGCCGGCCGTTACCATGGCCACGCCCGGGGTCCGGGACAGCTTTCCCCAGGCCTCGGCCATGAACAGGGCTGCCTGTTCATGCCGGGTATCGAATATTTTGACATCAGAGTTTTCCAGGTGCTGGTAGATGGGGGTGATATGCCCCCCGCTCAAAGAAAAGATATAAGGGATTTTTCGGTCGATCAATGCCTGGGCCGCCAGCTGGGCACCGGTAATGGTTGTCATGGGGAAAGTCTCCTTTCAGGGTCATTGGTGTGGGTATTTACAGTTCCATGATTTGTCCGCCGCATATATTGATGGCCTGGCCGGTCATATAGGAGGACCGGTCCGAAGCCAGGAATGCCACAAGGTCTGCCACCTCTTTGGGGTCCCCGATCCGGCCCATGGGGATGGTCTGGCACATTTTTGCCTCCTGCTCCGCGACGGTGGTATTGAAGAATTGTGCCTCCAGGCCGAACCGCCATTGTTCCAGATCGGTTCTGATCTGGCCGGGACAGACCGCATTCACCCGGATGTTCAGGCCGGCCAGTTCCCTGGCCATCACCTTGGTCATCATGATCACCCCGGCCTTGGACACGGCATAGGCCCCGTTGAACAGCGGCGGCACTTTGCCGGCCCGGGATGCGGTGTTGATGATGCAGCCGCCGGTTGCCTGCATCAGGGGAATGATGGCTTTGCATACCCGGAAAACACCGTTGAGATTGACATCCAGGGTCCTGAGCCAGGCGGTTTCGTCATAGGTGTGAATACCGTTGGGTACCCCGAAGGTGGCGCCGGCATTGTTGCACAGGATATCCACCCGGCCGAAGGCCTGGTGCACGGTTTCGGCCATCCGGCTGATGGATGCGTTGTCTGTGACATCCAGGGGGGTGCACAACGTTTCAATGCCCTGGTCTTTTTCCAGTTCCGCGGCAATCTGTTTCATTTCCTCCATAGCACCGGTCTTGACATCCCCGGCGCAGTCTTCGGAACGGCCCAGGTCGGCGATGACAATATTGCACCCGCAAGCGGCCAGTTTTCGGCATATGGCATAACCGATACCGGTTTTTTTGCCGGCACCGGTCACCAGGGCGGTTTTGTCCTTCAGATCTGTGAACACAAGTTTCCTCCTTTCAGGCCTGCCACAAGCTGTGCCAGGCTGAATGCATAGATTTGCCGGTGATCTTCTTTTGCCAGAGCAGTGTTTTCCAGTTTCTTCAGATGCATCACCCCGTGGAGGGCCCCAAAGAAATGGACTGCATATTTTCGGGCATCGGTTGGTGCAAAGGTGCGTTCAGCCATGCCCTGTTCAATGATTTTTTCAATCAGGTCCAGGATTTTGGCGCCGGACATGTCGATCTGGTTTTTCAGATCCGGGCCGAAAAATATTTTGGAAGAAGACAGAAAATAGTTTATCACATCATAATAGTCTTTGTGGTCGTGGCAGAAGGTGTAGAATGCCTGACCGATCAATGTCAGCTTCCTGTCACTGGTAACCGGCCGGCTATGAATCTGCTGAATGTTGCGGTACAACAAGGACAATCCTTCTTCCTGAAGGGCTGCGAAAATCTCTTCTTTGCTTTGAAAATAAAAATAGATGGTGCCCACCCCCAGTTCCGCTTTTTTTGCGATACCGGATATGGAGATGTTGTCGATGCCGTGGGAAAACAGCATCTGTCTTGCTCCGGCAAGGATCTGATCCAGTCTGGCCTGCTTTTCACCTGCCCGTCTTTCTTTGGTTCCCATGCCCGTATTCCTGGTTTGACCGGCTTATTATACAAATGAAATTCATTATTCGAACACCATTCGAATAATGATATGAAAGAGTTTCAGAAAAAAGTCAAGAAAAAATGTGGATGTAATACCGTGATGCTGGGCTGAATTTTTGCAGTGTCCCAATCATATGCCATTGCCCATCTATACAGTGTAATCGATTACAAGCCCCATCTGATTGTGAATACTTTTTACAAGCCCGTTTAAACTCCCATTGGTTATGGGCCGTGTAAAACTTTTATTGATCTTCTTGTTTTTATCCATGGAGATGACATCCAGATAGAGATCATCTTCGCTGCCATACACGCAAAGCCGCAAAGGAGAATTCTTCTCTATAAGGGTTTGATGGGTATCACCGGAAAGCCTGGTCAGGGCATAAAATTTACCGCCCGATCGCCTGTTGGACCTTGTTCTGCGCACTTTTCTCTGCCTGGTATTGCCATTGGGCCGGTTCCAGGAGGGTATTTTTGCATATTGATATATTGCAGATACATCTTCCATTAAAACCCCTTTCACAAGCCCCATTGTTTGTCTTGTTTTAAGGTTTTTCCTTAACTGTAATTATTATACAGGTTTAAGTTTTTTCAACTGGAAAACCGCTGTGTTTTCAAGACTGGCATATCTGTTTTTACAGCCTTTACTGTCTGAAAATGGGGGGAATGCTGTATTTCACCATAAAATTGATGCTGTTATCTTTTAAAAACCAATAATGAAACACTGAAAAAGAGGAGCAACCATGTTTTTGAAAAAAATCAAATCTGAAGGCATCGCCCATTTATCCTATATTCTGGGTGATGGACTTGATGCGGTGGTCATCGACCCGCGGCGCGATTGTGACATATATGCTGAAATTGCGGCACAGCAGGGGGTGCGGATATCCCGGATATTTGAAACCCATCGCAATGAAGATTATGTTATCGGTTCAACGGATCTTGCCCGGCGCAGCGGTGCCGCAGTTCATCATGGGCGGGCCCTTGATTTTTCTTATGGAGAAAGTGTCTCCGAAGGTGACACCTTTGAAGTGGGTGATCTGGGTCTGAGAATTCTTGAAACGCCCGGCCACACGTTTGAATCCATTTCCATAGTGGTCACTGATAAAAACTATGGCAAAGATGCGGTGGCGGTTTTTACCGGCGATGCCTTATTTATCGGCGATGTGGGGAGAACCGATTTTTTTCCGGATCACGCCCGCGAGGTGGCAGGTGCCCTGTATGATTCTATTTTCGACAAACTTCTGCCCCTGGGTGATCAGACCATTATTTATCCGGCCCACGGTGCCGGATCAGTGTGCGGTGACAGCATGGCCTCAAGGGAATTTTCGACCATCGGACATGAACGGCTGCACAATCCGGTCCTGCAGAAAACAGACAGGGAAACTTTTATCGAGTTCAAGGTCCATGAACACCATTATATGCCGCCCTATTTTAAAAAAATGGAACAATACAACCAATTTGGTTCACCGCCTCTGCATTCACTGCCGCAACCGGTACCTATGAATGCAAAAGATGTGGAAAAGGCACAGAACAATGGCGCAGTGCTTCTGGATCTGCGCAGTCCCGAGGCCTATGCCGGCGCTTTCATTCCGGGCAGCCTTGCCATGCCCCTGGAAATGATTCCGGCCTATACCGGATACCTGCTGGATTATGATACTGACATCATCTTGATTCCGGAGACACGCGATCAGATACCTGTTGCAGTGACGCATCTGATCCGGATAGGGTATGACCGGGTGTCAGGCTATCTCAAGGGCGGCATGCACAGCTGGGAGGTGGAAGGTCTGCCCTATGACCGTATCGGCGCTGTCCACGCTGCTGCAATTGAACAACGTCTGCAGAACAAAGAAAACCTCACCCTGCTCGATGTCCGCAAGATCAGTGAATACAGACAGGGCCGGCTGGCAGGTGCCACGCATATTTTTCTTGGAGAGCTCCAGGACCGGATCAATGAACTCGATCCTGACAAACCGATAATCACCTTCTGCGGCAGCGGTCAAAGGGCAATTATTGCGGCTTCGATTCTGAAGCAGCACGGCTTCAGCAGGGTGGAAGACAGCCTTGGATCGATGAGGGCCTGTAAAAACGTGGGCTGCAAACTGCAGGAGGGCTGATCCGCTTATGGACATACTTCAAATCCTTGCAAATTATCTGTCTGCTTCGATATGGCCTCCATACATGGTCGGGATGGGAATCGGTATTCTTTGCTGGCTCGCTTTTCTGCTCTCCAATCACCCCATAGGTGTATCCACGGCATTTGCCAAAAGTGCGGGCATGATCGAAACAGCAATACGCGGTCCTGAAGTTCGCAAAAAGCCTTATTATCGGGAAAACCTGCCCACCATCGACTGGGAATGGATGCTGGTTGCCGGACTGTTCCTGGGCGCTTATACCGCTGCATGGCTTTCCGGTGACATCAACTGGAAATGGGTGCCGCAAATGTGGGAAGACACCTTTGGTCCGAGCATCGGCCTGCGTCTGGGTGCGGCCCTGTTCGGCGGCATCTGCGTTGGTTTCGGGGCACGCTGGGGATCGGGATGTACCAGCGGCCATGGCATCAGCGGCACGCTGCAGCTTGTACTCAGCAGCTGGATAGCTGTTTTTTGCTTTTTTTTCGGAGGTGTTGCCGTGGCTTTTCTTATATTTTCGGATTATATAGGAGTCTGATATGTTAAAGGCCCTTCACAAGCACACGCGGATACAATATTTTCTGGGGCTGGCCATTGGATTTCTTTTCGGATTTCTCCTGCAAAAAGGCGGGGTTTGCTACTATGACATCATCATGCAGCAGCTGCTGCTTCAGGATTTTACTGTGGTTAAAATTATCCTGACCGCAATTGTAACGGGAATGGTGGGCATATATGCCATGCGTGACCTGGGCTGGATAAACCTTCACAAAAAATCAGGTTCCCTGGGAGCAACCATTCCCGGACCGCTTATTTTCGGTGTCGGCTTTGCCATTCTCGGATATTGCCCGGGCACATCCGTGGGTGCCGCGGGTCATGGTGCGCTGGATGCCATTATCGGCGGTGTCATCGGCATTATGGCAGGCGCCGGGCTTTATGCCGCTGTTTATCCGCAACTCAAGAAAACGATCCTGCCCTTTGGCAGTTTCGGTGACAAAACCTTGATTGATCTTTTTCAGCCCCGCAATCCCTGGTTCGTAATCATTCCAGTGGCAGTGTTTATAACCGGGTTCCTGGCCGCAATGGAGATTGTGGGATTGTGACCACCGGAAACAGAGCAGGACACTGCCGTGCGAATTGTTGAAAAACGGGGTCACGATACCCCTCAGGGCTGCAGTGAACCTGCAGCGAATACACAAAAAATGCATATCAGCGCATACCTGAATCAGTGGATAGATGAAATATGATGGGTAAATACATGTTTCTACCTATTGTTTTCAAATCTTTTTTGTTTCATCATAAAAAAATGATCAACAGGTAAATGGTTGGTGAAATAAGATTTATCTGCACATCAACCGCAGACACTGTAATCTGAAAACCCATAAAAATGGAGACAGTCAAATGGCACAAAGAAAACAGATCTTTAAATGTGAAGCATGTGGAAACATTATTGAAGTCCTTCACGGCGGGGAAGGGGAACTGGTATGCTGTGGAGAGGAGATGATACTTTTTGAAGAAAAGGCGGCCGCAGATGAAGGCAAAGAAAAACATGTGCCTGTGATAGAGGCATCCGAAGGTGGCGTAACAGTTAAAGTGGGGAGCAATCCCCATCCCATGGAAGAAAAGCATTACATTGAATGGATTGAAATTGTTGATGATGACACATCCTGCCGCCATTTCCTGAAACCCGGCCAGGCACCGGAAACATTTTTTGAATGCAAAAACAAGAATGTTTCTGCCCGCGAATATTGTAATGTCCATGGGCTGTGGAAATCCTGATAGCATGAGTGCCTTATCCATAGGAAAGGAGCGGCATTTTTTTGCAGCCGCCCAACAAAGGTATTATTATGACAGATGATAAAAATAAAGAACATGATGAACTCGATGTCTGCACACAGGCCCCTGACGCCGAGCATGCAAGACCCAATGAACCAGCAGAAGATGCCTGTGATGACGGCAGATCCGGAACCAAAGCCCAGCAGAAAAAGGAGGTGAATGCCATGACAGACGATAAAAACAAAGATTGTGAAGACCGTGTAGAGGATAGAAAAAAAGAACGACAGGAGACCATGGATAAAATGTCCATCGATACTTCTGAAGCCCACACCTATGACAAGAACAAGTCAGGAGACGACGAAAAATGTTCTTAAAATGATTGCATTCGTATGTTTTGTTATCAATGTGAGCAGACGGCAAAGGGGACAGGGCGGGAAAGATCCGCCATTTTTTCCTGGTTGCCGGTTGTGACGGTGCCAAACCAGGGCGCAATTATTATACTGAATTTGTGGAGGAATTACCCGAAGACTGCATTGTTATGACCCTTGCCTGCGGAAAAATTCGTTTCTTTGACAAAGATCTTGGTGACATTGACGGCATACCGCTCAAAACACCAGAGGAAGACATCAAAGACATCCTGGGATAAAAAAAAGAAATTTTATTGCAACATTATAATCTTATAAAAGGAGACCCGGTTATGTCCTTACTGAAAAAATTACTTGTTTTTATAAGTATTCTATTTTTTATAGGAATCGGCACTATAGGCTGTGAACAGGAAGGGCCTGCAGAAAAAACGGGTGAAAAGATAGACGAAGCCGCTGAGCAGGTTGGTGAGAAGGCTGAAGAATTACAGGAAGAAACCGGTGAAAAACTGGAAGAAGCCGGAGAAAAGATGCAATAGCGCAATTTAATTTATTTTAATATGGGAAAGTAAACATTATAAAGGGAGGTAACCGATATGCTTGGATGGGCACTAACTTTTTTGGTCATTGCAATCATTGCAGGTCTTTTGGGCTTTACCGGTATCGCAGGTGCTGCGGCCGGCATTGCCCAGATTTTATTTGTAATATTTTTAATCCTTTTTATAATCTTTCTGATTAGCGGAAGGCGTCGGCCCCCTGTTTAAAGCACAACATATTGACTGCAGCAGCGTTTTCAAAAGCTGAATCTTTTCTCACCGCCGATAATCCCGATGCCCGGGCCCGGATTGTGCAGGGTCTGATGACAGGCATCGGGTTTATCGGCGGCGGTGCAATCCTTAAAGAAGGAAAGGATGAAATCCGGGGAACTGCAACAGCGGTGAGCCTGTGGTCTACCGGTACTGTGGGCGCGGCCATCGCCTTTAACAGATTCGAAGTTGCCATACTTGTGGCGGGATTGAATTTTATCGCGCTTCGGGTATTGTCTCCCTTAAAAAAGACAATAGATAACGATGACTCTTTTGAAGACGGAAAAAATAATTCAAAAAAAAATTGATCAACACCTCTTTTTTTTATTCCAACAATGAAACCGGATTTTCTGGGACCGGGAATGGAATTTTATTTGACAGACCCGATTTTTTTGTTTTATTTCTGCATAATCCCGTCTGAAACCCGGAACATGCAGAGGAGTCGGCAATGAAAATACCAGAAACAGGGCGTGCACGCGAAGAGATTTTTGAAGCGCTGGGCCGGTACAAAAAAAATGATATGGACTGGCAGTCGGGCAGGGCGTTCGGCTATATTTTTGATCCGGGCAAAGAGATTCTGTCTTTTGCCAAGGAGGTCTACAACCTGTTTTTGAGCGAAAATGCCCTGGATTTTACAGTGTATCCCAGCCTTTTGCAGATGGAGAACGATCTGGTTTCCATGATGAGAAAGCACCTGCAGGGCAGCCGGGAGGTGGTGGGAAATTTTACCAGCGGAGGCACGGAAAGTATTCTGCTGGCGGTGAAAGCGGCCCG
>JAWOEP010000213.1:0-3464 GCA_046482705.1 Desulfotignum sp. | reverse complement strand
CTTTTCAATGATGGCAAGATAGGAGGAGAACCGCTTTTTTTTGGAGTCATCCCAGTCCGGCTGATCTGCCAGGCGGATCATCAGGCGGATATAGTTTAAAATCCCGGAAAGGGGGTTGTTGATCTCATGCACCATGCTGGCTGCCAGACGGCCCAGGGACATCATTTTTTCCTGGTGCAGGATTTTTTCCTGGTTCAAAACGGTCTGTTCCAGCAGCCGGGTGTAATCCGCCAGCTCCTGCCTGTCTCTGTACCGCTGCATGGCCCGTTTCAGGGCCATATGAAGGGTGGCATCATCCACCGGCTTGGTGATAAAATCCGATGCATCATGCTGCAGGGCGGTAACCGCTTTTTTTATGTCGGCAAATCCGGTGGTGATGACCACCTGGGTTTCCGGCCGGATCTGTTTGGCCTTTTCCAGCACTTCAAGCCCGCTCATGCCGGGCATTTTGATGTCGGTTATCAGAATCTGGGGGGAATGCCGGGTAAGGGCCTTCAGGCCGGCAGCGCCGTCAGGAACGCAGATGGTCTGGTATCCGGCATCTTCAAGACTCAGGGCCATAACTTCCCGGACGTCCTGTTCATCATCGATAATCAGAATTTTCCAATGGATAGCGGCATCCTTTGTTCCGGCATTTTCGGAGCCGGAAAAGGACAGCGGCTTGCAGGGCTTTGACATGCATCACCTCCCCCGTGGTATCTGTCATAAGTAACAGCAAACACCATGCCAGCGCCCTAAAAAAACGCCAACCTCCCTGCAGTGCCCTAACCATGCCGGGTTGCAAACCCATGCAGATGACAGCTTCTGCCGGCTGCAAATCAAAAGCGATACTTTTTGTCGCAGGTTTGCATCCCTTTCACCGGACTTCCTGTTGATTTTTTCCGGGTCAAGACAATAACCATCTGTATTTTCAATATAATAATATGTATATCCAAAAAAAATAATCTGCTGGCACATGGCTTGCTACCTACCCTGACAAACGGGTAACCACCCGGTACCGGCACAGGATCCTGCACCAGGCAGCCGAAACCGGACCCGGAGGGGAAATTACCCCGCCCATGAACTTTAAGGAGGTTGTTTTCATGATACAGGCTGTAATGGTGGGCAAAAACCAACAGACTTTCGATCCTGTTGCACGGGTTCTGCAACAGCACCCGGTGGTGGTTTCCTGGATAAAAAACGGGAAAACCGCCCTGGAACATATAAGAGATACCAGAGACAAAGGCCGGGCAGCCGAACTTCTGATCACAGATGAAACCCTGGATGACATGACCGGAAGAGCCCTTGTGGAACAGGTCATCATGACAAGCCCCATGACCGGCTGCGTGGCGGTCAGCGCCCTTTCAGAAAAAGAATTTCATGAGACCTTTGAAGGGCTCGGGGTGCTCATGCAGCTGCCGGTGAAACCTGATACCGCAGATGGTGATGCACTGGTGGCATGCATGAAAAAAATTTCACTGCTATAAGGAGTTATCCATAATGATCATCAGCATTGCCAGTGGAAAAGGCGGGACAGGAAAAACCACAGTAGCGGCCAATCTGGCTGCATCCCTTGACCAGGCGGTCACGGTACTGGACTGTGATGTGGAAGAGCCCAACCTGCATCTGTTTTTACATCCCAAAATCCATACCCGGGAAAACGTGGTGGCACCGGTTCCCCAAATCAATATGGAAAAATGTACCCTTTGCAAACGCTGCATGGAGATCTGCCGGTTCAATGCCATTGCAGTGGCCGGAAAAACAGTGGTGACCTTTCCGGAGCTGTGCCACTCCTGCGGGGGATGCAGCGCCATCTGCCCGGAAGATGCTGTCACTGAAATAGAACGGATTCTGGGAATAGTGGAAACCGGCACCGGGCCTGTGCCGGATATGGGGTTTGCCCAGGGTCTTCTGGATGTGGGCCAGGTCATGGTGCCGCCGGTGATCCGCAAAGTCAAATCCCGCATTGACACACAGGGCATCACCCTGATCGATGCACCGCCCGGCACCTCATGCCCGGTGATTGCCGCCATGAAAGATACCGATTTTGTCATTCTGGTTACAGAGCCCACCCCTTTCGGCCTCAACGACCTGAAACTGGCAGTGGAAACCGTCCGGATGATGGGTATTCCCCATGGACTGATCATCAACCGGGCAGGCATGGGTGATGATGCGGTGTATGCCTATGCAAAAGAACAAAATCTGCCCGTGCTCCTGGAAATTCCTTTTGACAGAGAGATTGCAGAAGCCTATTCCCGGGGAGATTTGATAATTTCCCGGTCCAATGATCTCAAAGAAAAATTTCAAACCCTTTACCAGGATATCTGCCGGATGGTAGATGCGCAAAGGTGTGCCCCATGAAAGAACTGGTAATATTGAGCGGAAAGGGCGGCACCGGCAAAACAAGCCTGACAGCCGCATTTGCAGGACTGGCACCCTCCCTTATGCTGTGCGATGCTGACGTGGATGCAGCAGACCTGCACCTGATCATGTCCCCTGACATCCGGGAGACACATGATTTTGTGGGGGGCAATGAGGCAGTCATCATTCAGGATCTGTGCACCGGCTGCGGCACCTGCAAAGAGTTGTGCCGGTTTGATGCCGTGTCGGAATCGGACGAAAAATTTGTTGTGGATGCCTTGAACTGTGAGGGCTGTGGTGTGTGCGTGGATCTGTGCCCGGAAAAAGCCATTGATTTTCCCCAAAAAACCTGTGGCCAGTGGTTTGTTTCCACCACCCGGTTCGGTCCCATGGTCCATGCCCGTCTGGGCATAGCAGAGGAAAATTCCGGCCGCCTGGTCACCCTGGTGCGGGAACAGGCCAGAAACCGGGCCAGAGAACAGCATATCGATCTGATCCTCACCGACGGCCCTCCGGGCATCGGATGTCCGGTAATTGCCAGCATGGGCCAGGCCAGTGCGGTTCTCATCGTGGCGGAACCCACGGTATCCGGCATCCATGACATGAAGCGGGTGGGAGAGCTGGCCGCCCATTTCAAGATCCCGGCCATGGTGTGCATCAACAAATATGACCTCAACCTGGACCAGACCAGATCCATTGAAAAAATTGCCGAAGAAAAAAACATTGCACTGGTGGGACAGATACCGTTTGACCCGGCTTTTACCCAGGCCATGATCCAGTGCCAGACCCTTGTGGAAAACAATGAAACCTCCAGGGCCAGCCAGGCGGTCAGAGATATCTGGCACGCTGTAATGGCCAGCCCTGCCATGAAAATAGAACGTTTGATGTAAATGTATGTAAGGAGATAATATGAAAAACGGAAGAATCGCCATCCCCTCGAACGGCCAGGGAGGCCTCAACGGAACCCGTTCCGGCCATTTTGGACATTGCGATGTTTTCACATTCGTGGATGTGAAAGACGGACAGATATCGGGTGTCACCACCCTTGCCAACCAGGAACATGTCCAGGGCGGGTGCATGGTGCCGGTGAATCTGCTGGCAGAGCACCATGTAAACGCCCTTAT
>JAWOEP010000124.1:0-5047 GCA_046482705.1 Desulfotignum sp. | reverse complement strand
AAAGCGCTAGAAATATACGTGCTTCGACAGGAGAATGAAAGTTTAAACCAGCAGCTTGTTGAAAAAAACCAGCAGCTTGAAATGATCAACAAAGACCTCCTTGAATTTGATAAACTTAAGATGGATTTCCTTTCCATTATTTCTCACGAGTGACCTTGTGCCACATGAGCAGGCCCCCGTCCCCTGGTTTTGCGCCCTGTCCATATTTGATCTCAATGGCGCAGGGATCTTCTTTCATGTGGGGAATGGCATGGATGATTTCATCCCACCCAAAATAGCCCGAAGCAATCTGGAGGATGACATATTTTAAAAACCGGGACCGCAGCAGTCTTGGGGGACATCCGCCTTCACCGGTACACATGCGCACGGGCATGCCCATCTCCTCGTTCAGATAGGCCACCCCCATCTGAAGCCCCTCCCACATGGTGGGGGACAGGGCTCCGAATGACATGCCGCCGATGATCAAAGGATAAATTTCGCGCACCGGCGGGATCCACCCCTTTTCCCGCAACCGCTTCATGTTTTCCCTTGGGGAGAGCACCCGCCCCAGCAGGGTCCGCATTTCAAACTCATGGCGCCCGGCATCCAGGGCCGGGTCCGTGAGCATGGAAATCCGTGTAAATTTAATCCGGTCCAGAATGGAGGCTGAGGCATTCCGCCGTCCGCCCCTGCGCCGGGGAACCCCCTGCTGGTTGATGTGAAATTTCATCCGGTCCAGACCGGGATTTTTTACGGGATGAATAGCATCGTTGGGACACACCATGGTACACATGGCACACCCGATACAGGCATTTTCCACTGCGGTCCGCTGCCGGACCCCGTAAAAGGTTTCATAGGTGTTGGTCTGGTCCGTATTTTTACGGATGGATGTTTTTATCACCCGCTTTCTGAACACTTCCAGTGCAATGGCTTTTACCGGGCACACCGCTGTGCACTGGCCGCAGAGGGTGCATCTTTCATTGCTGTAACGGATCTGCCAGGGCAGATCGTTCAGACTTAAAGCGGAAGGTTCAAGGCTTCTGTTTGACGACATATGTTTACCTCCTGGCGTTCAGGGCTGACAATGGCAGTGTCTAAGTGCATGGGTTGAATATCTCTGGACTTGTCCCTGTCCGGAATGACGGCATCCAGGCCGCATATCTCCGAGGAGAATCCGTAAATGCCTGGTTTTCCCCCCACCACCCCGGGACGCAGTTTTTTGCGGTCCTGGACCATGAACAATGAATGGTCCGGCAGGGTGCCGATGACACAGTTGGGGCCGTCAATGATCAAAGACCGGCAGGTGCGTTTCAAGTGAGACAAAAACCCGGCATCCGGATGCTGTACAAGATCGCTTTCCTGCAGGGGGGTAATCACATGTTTATATCCATCAATCCCCAGCCCGAGTTCCACCAGAGAATAATGCAGAATATGGGCGAACACCTCGGAATCGGACTGGTATCCGGTGTAGGCAGGGATACCCCGGGAGGAAAGAAAATCTTTTATGGGGATGAACGCGGTGTTCTCCCCATTGGTCATGGTACTGTATCCCTTGATGAAAAAGGGATGGCAGGCATACAGATCAATGGCATAATTGGTGTTCTGCCGTCCCTGGGCCATGATCACCCGGGCCTTGAGTTCTTTTCTGTCCAGACCCAGGTACTGGGCCAGCTGCAGGGGATCTCCGATTTCCTTGATCATGATGGTATCCGGCCAGAAGGAAAAGACCATCATGTCTTTTTTTTCTTCTCCCATTTCGCGAATTTTCAAGCGGATATTGGACAGCCTGTCAGCCAGCGCTTCTCTGGTGAGATTCTCCCAGTCTTCCGGCAGTTCATAGGCCCGGATCAGGTACAGATCCCTTCTGGGAATCCCTTCCACCGGAATTTTGGGAACCTTTAAAGAAATTTTATATTTGGTGAGAAATCCCATATCCATCATGAAAAGGTCCAGACGGCGGATGCCCTCTTCACTGAAAATACCCGACAGGATAGGGGCGTCTTTCATTTCCTCGAAAGGTCCGCCCAGATCCTGGAGCAGCAGGCCCATACCTGATCCGTCATGTCCTTCTTTCATGACATCCAGGGCCTTGATAGCCAGCATGGGGGATACCGGATCCTTGCTGGTAAGTGCAAACAAACGACACATGCTAAATTCTCCTTCATCTAAAAATATTGCAGCGGTCAACCCATGGGATGCTAACCTGTCACCGCGAATTTTGGAGAAAGGGGATACACCGATTTCCAAAGTTTTTAATCTAAAGATATTCCCGGACCCTGTCAATCATTTTATTTGTTTTTCAGGGAGTTACACAAGCAGATAACAGGGAAACAGCACCAGTGGATGCCCCATATCCCTCTTTAAAATTAAGGGGTTATAAAAAATGAATGGTTTTTGAAAAGGACAGAAAAACAGAATAAACACCAGGAAAGAAGCTTAAATTCCGGATATTATTTCGGAAGCGCGACATAAATAAAAATTTTATTTTTAATACCGGGAAAAAACCTGAAGCCCGTAAATCCCCCTGGCCCGGTCGCACAGGGGATTGGCCCTGCCGTTCTCCCAGGACCGCTTGAAATTCCGGCATATGGCCGGCCGGGCATCATATATCGTACATGTAACCCGGGTACCCACCACCCCTTTGAGGGCAGCGCATCTGGGGTGTGATGTCTGGGTTCCTTTCATGAGCTGCTGGTGGTTTTTGTCAAAACAGGTCAGGGCCGGCGGCAGGCCGGGGCCCAGATCAGCCTGCTGCACCGCTACCGAAAAAAAAGCACAGCAGGCCCCGCACCCCATGCAGGGGCTGGGCCTTGCTGACAATGGTTTAATTTTGACAGGTACGTGCCCAAGATGACAAGGGATTCACACAGCCTGGTCGGTTTTCATTGCCTGATAATAGTCATTCATCTCAAATTTTCTGGAATCTTTTTGGTACCAGCCGTCAAAAAGGATAAGGCCATCCTGTCCATCCAGAAAAGTATAGTCTTTTACCGTTATTCCCTGCATTGCAGCCATGGCAGGATCAAAAATCCGAAAATCAGCAGATCCCTGCTCTTCCAGATCCATCACCACCTTGAGCTGCCAGACCCAGTCCGGGTCATATGCAAGGTTCACCACCAGGTATTTCCCCAGATCTGATGGCAGTTCTTTGGGTTTGGACAACCGGGGCCCGCCTGATTTTTTCCAGAATTTCCAGTTCATTTCCACCTCTTTGCAGTATGGGTAAGGTTTTGGGCATTTGTGCATTTCAGAGCACAAACCATACCAAAATAAGGGAAAATGCTGTTTTACTGGTTTGGGACTGTCTGTATTGCCCTGGCCGGGCGTTCTCAAAAAAAGAAAAACAGGACATTACATGTCTTTTTTTAAAAAATCGGAACAGCGATTTCTCAAAAATCTAAAAAACCATGCTGGCACGCAGGGTAATTGAGCATCTGGTTTTAGTAAATTCCGCACACGGGGTCTGAATATTTGCTGTAGCAGCGTGCGCTTCTATGGGGAGCCCCTGGTGGTGTCCTGTGAACGGACCGTCAGAGTCGGAGGGGGCCTGGTAAAATATGCCGGGACGTTTGTGATCAGAGGGCGGGTTGCCGCTGTTCATTGTTCTTATGCAAACAGGCCCCCGTAGACCTCGGGCCGGGCACAGGATACCACCAGGGGCGGGGCTTGGGAAAGCGTGCTGCACACAGCGATCGAAAACCCGGCATGCTTATGGCAAATACCCAGACAGGGTGTTCAGGTCAGACCGATCTTATCAAAAAAATGCCGGCGTTTCATGCGGAACAGGGCTTTATCTTCCCGGACAAGGTAAAAATCCTTTTTGCCGGTATCGCCGGTACAGGCATAAACACCTGTATAGTCATCCAGACCCGAAATGTCGCCGATACGCTCCACATCATCATTATATCTGCGGCACACGGCTGCCCAGTCTTCGGTCTTGGCATCTTTGGCTATAAAAAATTTTTGGGTTGTGTCATCATAATCCGCCTGGATGCATCTCATGGTTCACCTCCGCTTTTTGGGATCATGCTGGAAAATTGTATCTTATTTTCCGGCCAAAAGGAATGTTTAAATTCTTTTGCTCTCAACTACACAGGAGCGGATGTGTTTTTCACAGTAACGCACCATGACATTTACCTGTTGCTTTTTTTTTTTTGATTTTCTATTTTGATCAGCGGTTTATTCATTCTGTCCCATATCCAAAACGCCTTAAATGAAGGAGGATCATTATACCAATGGAAATAAAAACAATCTGCGTTCTCGGAGCAGGCATCATGGGTGCGGGCATTGCCCAGGTATCAGCCCGGGCCGGTTTCCAGGTCTTTATCCGGGACATGGAAGACCGGTTTGTGGAAAACGGCCTGTCCACCATCAAAGCCAATCTGGACCGGGCCGTGTCCAAAGGAAAACTTGACAAAGATGAGGCAGCTGCTGTTCTTGGCAGGATCACCGGCACCACCGATCTGACCCTGGCTGCAGCAGAGGCAGATCTGGTGATCGAAGCCATCATCGAGGTCATGGACATCAAAAAACAGGTGTTCCAGGACCTGGACCAGCTCTGTAAAAAAGACACCCTGGTGGCCACCAACACCTCCGGTCTTTCCATCACGGAAATGGCATCGGTGACCCAGCGGCCGGAAAAGGTTATCGGCATGCACTTTTTCAATCCGGTGCCCGTGATGAAACTGGTGGAACTGATCCGGGGGCTCACCACATCCGATGACACCCTGAACATGGCCCGGGAATTTGTGGAAAAAATCGGCAAGACCCCCATCGAGGTGAAGGAAGCGCCGGGCTTTGCCGTGAACCGGATTCTGGTGCCCATGATCAATGAAGCAGTCTTTGTTTTGGCGGAAGGGGTTGCCTCGGCCGAAGACATTGACAAATCCATGATGCTGGGGGCCAACCACCCCATAGGGCCCCTGGCCCTGGCCGACATGGTGGGCCTGGACACCATTTTGTTTGTGCTGGAGGGATTTCACCGGGAAATCGGTGAAGACAAATACCGGCCGGCACCGCTGCTGCGGAAAATGGTGCGGGCCGGGTACCTGGGCCGCAAAAGCGGCAA
>JAWOEP010000052.1:0-6628 GCA_046482705.1 Desulfotignum sp. | reverse complement strand
CCGGTGCATGGGGGATTTCAGGTCTGCACAGGCCCGCTTTAAATGGCAGATGCCCACACTCACCCCGTTGTCCGGGGCCCCGTGGCGGCAGGCGGTTTCACAGGGCCGGGAACAGATGCGGCCCAGAACCCCGGGCATGATATTGGCACCCCGGTTCAGCTCATAGGCCCGGCCGTAACGCTTTTCATTGATACACCGTATATATCCGGGAATATTGGTTTTTGCGGGACAGGCCTCCTGGCAGGGAATGCTTTTCGCCACCTGGCCGAAATCCCTGGGATCAGTGGAATAGGCGATCTGCTTTACGGAATGGGCCCGGTACAGCTTGTTTTTATCCTGAAAGATTTTTTCTTCTTTGGAATAAAGACCGTTTTTCTTCAATGGTTCCCCCTGCGATTACCGTTAACGGCTATGGGCTATGTGCTGCGATAAATCGAAGCAAAGAATACCACAAAAAAACAATTATCCAAAGTAAAAATACGGCCACCCCACGATGAATGCATTCGAACCGTCAGTAAATCTGTTTTTGGGTTTCAGGGCTGTCATATATTTTACCACGAAGGTCACGAAGAGCACGAAGGAAAGGCTTTTTCGTGCTCTTCGTGACCTTCGTGGTTTTAAAAAAATTGCATACGGCTGCCCGCCTGCCGGAACTTATGCATCCTTTTGGGAAATGATCCGCAGCTTGCGCCACAGGGCGGCCCGGCTGATTCCCAGGATTTCGGCGGCTTTTGTCTTGTTGCCGTCCGTAATCTTGAGGGCATTGAGAATATGCTGCTGCTCCATTTCATTAAGGGAGAGAAAGGGCGTACCTGTGCTGTCTTTGGCAGATGTCAGGGATGCCCGGCCCTGGCCGGCACTTTTTTCCGGGGCCTGGATGAGGCGCCGGGGAAGGTGTTCTTTTTCCAGGACACTGCCGTCTGCCAGAATCACGGCGCTTTCAATGATGTGCCGCAATTCCCTGATGTTTCCGGGAAACGCATAATCCTCAAAAACACGATACACCGCATCGGATATAGACGTAATCTGTTTTTGAAACGCCTGGTTGAACTGGTCCAGAAAATAACGGCACAATATGGGGATATCTTCTTTTCTGTCCCGCAACGCCGGCATTTCCAGTTCAATGGACCGGATCTTCTGGTACAGATCCCTGCTGAACCGGCCGTGGGAGACTTTTTTTTCAAGGTCCTGCTGGGTGGACACGATAAAGCGGACATCCATTGCATCAGAACCTGCATCTGTTTTGCCTGCACCCGGTTTGCGGTCCAGTATCTGCAGCATCTCCTGCTGGGTGGCAAGGGGCATGTTTTCCATGTGATCCAGCAGGATGGTGCCGCTGAATGCCATGCCTTTTTCCGTGTACGGTTCCGGCTGGGGACTGAAGGATGCCACCAGTTCCTTAAAACAGAAATCACTGCTGAAACACCCGCAGTCAAAGGCCAGAAACCGCTGGTTTTTGCGGTACCCCATTTTGTGGATGGTCCTGGCAGCCAGTTCCTTGCCGGTACCGGTTTCCCCGCAGATAACAATGGGACAGTCCAGTTCGGAAAACCGGCGGATGTTTTTGCGCAGCCGCTGCATTGCCGGGCTCTCACCAATGATCCTGGGCAGATCACCGCCCCGGTCCCCGGGTTCATTGTACAGCCCGGCAGTATTGCCGTAAGACGGCGGATTTATCACAAACACATTGCCGTCTTTACCCGAGTTTTTTATCACATCCCACAGGCCGGCCATGGCATCTTTTTCAAAATACATGGCCCCCAGGGCCTCGGTGGCCTGCCTGGCTTTTTCACTGCCGTAACCGGTGAGCAGAACGGTTTTCAGGTCCGGGACCATCTCCTTGAGCTTGGTGATGGTCACCAGACCGTCCATATCCGGCATTTTCAAATCCACTATGGCCAGGTCGATGCGGGTCTTTTTGGCAATCTCCAGGGCTTTGATGCCCGAAGATGCCTTGATAGGCACAAACCCCAGCAGCAGGATGCGCTGGGCCATGGAGTTGAGCAGCCGTTCTTCATCATCCACCAGCAGAATATGTTTTTTATTGTCTGTCATCTTTTTCCAATATATACATCAAAATGAAAAAATGTGATATTTTCCGCCGATATTATACCCCGTAGAACAGATAAATCATCAACAATTCCACAAAAAGAAAAATAAATGTCATGACAATGCCTGCTTTTGCATAATCCACGGTGCGGTAGCCGCCCGGCCGCATCACCAGGGCGTTCACCTGATGGGTGGGCAGCACAAAGCTGTTGGATGCGGAGATGCCGACAACCAGAGCCGCCATTCTCGGATCTGCACCAGCCATCATTGCCATGTTCATGCAAAGGGGAACCAGAAGCACGGTGGCACCCACATTGGAAATGACCAGGGTAAAAAAGGTGGTCATAAGCCCGATCACCGCCAGCAGAACAATCGGGACCGGTGTGCCCACAAGCCCCAGAACCCCTTCGGCAATAAAGGCGGCAGTGCCGCTCTTTTCAAATGCAATACCCAGCGGAATCAGACCGGCAAGCAGAAAAACCGTCATCCAGTCCACGGCATTGTATGCCTCATCGATTGTCAGGACCCCTGTGATGATCATGCCCAGGGCCCCTGACATCAATGCCACAGCCAGGGCCGTATCAAAGAAAATGACCTGAAAAAGGGCAATGGCAAGCCAGATAACTGCAAATACCGCTTTCTGGGGACGCAGGATTTCCCCTTCAAGCGGGGATGCAAAAACCAGGGACCGTGGTTTGGGTTTGTTGTTGAGAATGTGAAATTTATCCCATGGCCCCTGGAGAAGCAGGGTGTCTCCCTTGCTCAGCGGAAGATAGGTAAGTCCGCTGTAAAATTTTTTATTGTCTTTGAACAGCACCAGGGGATTGAGCTGATAATGCTCTTTAAAACGCACCTCGTTCAATGTTTTGCCGATGAGATCGGATCTGGGGGAAACAACTGCTTCGGCCACCCCTGCATTTGTATTGGCCAGGGTGTCGGCAAAGGTTTCCAGGGAGTCTTTTATCTGCCAGCCGTACTCCTGGGCCAGTTTTTCAATATTTTCCCATTTGCCGGCAACGGCAACATCACAGCCGGCGGAAATGGCTTCATGGCTGCGGGGAACATGATTGACCGCCTTTACACCGGGAGAACTTATCCCGATAACCGTGACCAGAAATTTTGCCCGGATAGTAAGCTCTTCAAGGGTGCCTGCAACACCGGTTTCAGGCACATGCAGTTCCACAATACTGTTGACCCCCTGGTATTCCCTGGTGAGCATTTCAGAGGCCCCTTTGCTGTACTCTCCGGTCTGGGCAGGCAGGACAAATCTACCGAATACCACAAAATACAGCAGTGCGGCAGCAACCAGAGCGAGGCCGATGGGCGTCTGGGTAAAAAGCCCGAAAGGTTCCAGTTTTTCGCCGCCGATCACCATGAGATCATTCAATAAAATGGTGGGACTTGCCCCCACAAGGGTGATGGTACCACCGATGATTGCGCAGAATGCCATGGGCATCAGCACCCTTGATGCCGGGATTCCCAGCCGTTTTGAAATTCTCTGGGTAACAGGCAGAAACAATGCGGCCGCCCCGATATTCTGCAGCAGACTCGAAATCAGGGCAACGGAACCGGCAATAAACAGAATGATCCTGTTTTCACTTTTGCCGGCCAGGGTCATGATCGGCTTTGCCACATTGTTCATCACCCCTGTTTTATCAAGGCCTGCGCCGATGATAATAACCGCGATAATGGAACAGACCGCGTTGCTGGAAAGGCCTGAAAAGGCTTCATTAGGTGTAACAAGGCCGATAAGGGGAAGCAGCACCATCATCATGATCCCCACAACATCCACCCGGACCCATTCAAAAACAAACAAACAGATAACAAAAACAAGTACTGTCATTGTCAATATCATATCAGGTGTCATGCAAATAATTCTCCGTTCAATGGTTATATGAAAGCCGCTATTTTTTCTTCCGGAAAAAATAACAGAGCACTGAAAGTGAAAAAATCAAAAACATGCCAAAAATAAACTGGGTATCCATAATCTCCTCCTTAATCTATGGCATAGACACAAAAGGTCTGCGCGATTACCGGCTCTTTTTCCTCTGTGGATCCAAGGCTGTTCAGAATTTTTCTGAAAAATCCCCAGAAACTTCCCATATCTTCTTTTTCAAAATAAAAGGATTCCAACGCTTCGGTGGCTTCCTTGAGTTTTGCATCTCCGTGGCCGGTGAGCAGGGAGCTGGGTATGGTGCTGTCAATTTCTTTTACCCTGGCAATCAGATCAAGACCGTCCATATCCGGCAGCCGCTGGTCGATAATTGCCAGATGGACCGTTTTTGTCTGCATGACTTCAAGGGCTTCTTTACCGTCCAGCGCTGTGAGCGGTTCATAGCCCTGGAGCCGTATCCTGTCAGCCAGTGCGTTCAGGAACCTGGGGTTATCATCCACCAGCAATATGTGAATATCCTCCCGGGTCCGGGTTCTGGTTTCGGCTTTTTCTTTTGCCATGCCCGCCGGATTTTCCGTGATGATATATTCAGGCTTGCCGTATTCCTTTATGACCGCATCAATGGCTGTATCAATATCTGAATAATGCACCGTGTGGGAAAACCGCAGACCCTGCTCCTGTGCTTTGGTACGGAAATCATCTGCATTCCGGTCGGAATTTTTTTTAAACTCCGCAAACGCCACATCATGGGCATTTGAAAAAAATTCAGTGACATCATGGGTAAGATTGGCACAATTCACAGCAATGATGCCGCAGTCCATCCGCACAGCCATCTCAATGGTGTAGGAAACCATTTTGTCGGGAAACAGGCTTTCATAAGTGGCAACAGCAATGTCCTGACGGGTGTTTTGCCCGGATGCCGCATTTTTGGTTTCACGGGGTTTATCCGGGCTGCCCGCCTCCTGCGCATCCGCCTTTCCTGGTTTTTTTTTGGATTTATCAAGAATTGTCATAACTGGTCCTCGAATTTGGTGTTAAAATTTTTCATTTTTCAAAATTTTAATGTTTACAAATGAAACAAAAAACTTTATGTTGAGATATAAATTAAAATTTTTAAACAGTCAACACAAAAGATTGATTTATGAAACACATTGACATTCTCATTATTGATGATGAAATCAAATTTGCCGACATGCTGTCCCGGCGGCTCTCTCTTCGGGGCATCACATGTCAGGCATGTTATGACGGGCAGTCCGGTCTGCAGTGGGTAAAGGAAAATCCCGGCGCAGCCGCCCTGATCCTGCTTGACCTGAAACTGCCGGATATGTACGGCACACAGGTGCTGGCCCATGTAAAACAAATCGATCCGGACATCCCTGTTTTCATCATCACCGGACACGGCACCAGGGAGGATGAAAAAGAATGCCTTGGGCTGGGCGCGGTGGAATTCATCCACAAGCCCGTGAGCATTGAAAAAATCACCACCCTGCTCAACTGTGTCCGGGGGGAGGTGCAATGATCCGAAAACCGCAGATACCGCAAATACTGCAGAAACAGGAGTGGCTGGCTTTTTTGTTTCACCGGCATAATGCCCACCTGGCCTCTTTTCACACCTTTTCCAATTACTGCCGCATCTGGATCATCAGCATCATTATCCTGGCCGTGACTTCCCTGTCCCCCCTGGTGATGGCAACCCTCATCAACCAGCAGCTGATCCGGCAGGCCGTGGATGCGGAACTGGTTCTCCAGGCCGAGCGGGTCACCTCCAATGCCAAGCGGTCTGTGCGGTTTTTCCTGGAAGAACGGCTGAATGCCCTGCGGTTTATCGTGAATGAACTGCCCTATTACGCGTTGGTCGATAACGAACACCTGGCGGAAATCCTGCGCAATCTCAAGCTGGGATTCGGCGGATTCACGGATTTGGGCATCATCAATGCCGACGGCAGCCAGGTGGCCTATGCCGGCCCTTTCAATCTGGAGGGCAAAAACTATAAAACCCAGCCCTGGTTCACCAAAAGCCTGGAAAGTGACAATTTCATCAGCGAAGTGTTCACCGGATACCGGGATGTGCCCCACATTATCATTGCGGTCCGGTCAATAAACGCCATGGGCCGGCTTTTCATCCTCCGGGCCACCCTGGACACCCAGCGGCTCATGGACACCCTGCTCTCCTATAAAACCAATGTTAACACCGATATTTTTCTGATGAATCACCTGGGTGTGCTCCAGACCCCTTCCAGCACCTATGGAGAAATTTTCACCCCCGCCCGCCTGGACATTCCGGAATTTTCATCCACCACAAACGTGATTCTGCATGAAAACGGAAGCGATCATGCCTTTATCACCGGATACTCCTATATTATCACCGAGGCGGTTACCACCCCGTTCATCCTCCTGGTGAACAAGGAAAAATCCGTTGTCATGGGCACCTGGCTGAACCTGGGAAAAACCTTCAACTGGATCATCGGCATCAGCTGCCTGGTGATGATGATCATTATCTTTGACGTCCATGAATTGTCCCCCGGTCATATCTACAGCACTGCCGAAGGATTGAAGCCATTTGAACCCCTTGTTCCTGAAATGCCTGAACCGGAAACGATAGGCGAAGCCGCCAAGATTCTTAATCAACTGCTTACAGAGGCTGTGCAAGAAAGGATGCCCGGCGTACAGGGTGTCTCGCTGAGT
>JAWOEP010000430.1:0-6463 GCA_046482705.1 Desulfotignum sp. | reverse complement strand
ACGGCATCCATCAACGTCGTCCTGTCCCTATCGATCGGGACTATTGCGGCGTACGGTATTTCCCGCTACAAGGTAGGAGGGCAGAAGCTTCTCTTCTGGTTTCTGAGTCTTCGGATGATTCCCCCTATTGTGGTGGCGATCCCGTTGTTTCTGACCGCGGCGAGACATGGGGACCGCACCTGGGGCTGATGACTATCAGAAAACAGATCATGGATGCCCTGCCCAACCAGGGCCATTTCTTCAACGCCCACCTTGACCGGAAAAAAATGATGCCGGCCGGCCCGGACCATGCCCAGATCGCTGCAGCTGCCGGGGTGGCACAATACCTGGATGCGGTGTATGACCACCATTTTTCCGATCCAGCTGATGCAAGTCCAGCAGACCCGGCAGAAAAAGGCAGACAGCTCAAACAACTGTTCCGGAATCATGAAAGAGATCTTTTGACAACCCTGTTGGCCTGGCTGAAACAGCGCAGCGATATCCGGCTCATCGGACCGGATGATCCTGAGGTGCGGGTCCCCACCATTTCCCTTCTGCCCAAAGACAAACCCCTGGATGCGGTCTTTGCAGGGATCACCGCAAAAAAAATCATGGCCGGGCAGGGCCATTTTTACGGTGTCCGCCCGCTGATGGGAATGCATATCCCCTTTGAGACAGGGGTGCTGCGGTTATCATTTCTCCATTACACCATCGAAGATGAGATCCATCAGCTCATTGACGGACTTTCTTCTGCCCTGGGTTAAAAAAACATGCATATGACAACTTCCAAACGCCATTTGATTACCCGGGAGCTTGCCGCAGTTGCCATGGGAACGCTGCCGGCTGATCTGATACTGAAAAACGGAAACCTGGTAGATGTGTGTACCGGCCGGGTAAGACCCGGCTGTGACATTGCCGTGTACAAGGGAATTATCGCCTGTGTGGGCAGCTGTGACCACATCATGACCGGTAAAGATACACAGGTCATTGATGTTACAGGAAAATTTCTGTGCCCCGGCCTGATCGATTCCCATATGCATGTGGAAAGTTCCATGGTGGACCTGCCCGCCTTTGCTAAGGGGGTGCTGCCCCACGGTACCACCACCATCTGCCCGGATATCCATGAAATCACCAATGTATTAGGCATGGCGGCCCTCCAGCTGTTCAAAGAAAGCGCCCAGGGGCTGCCGCTTAAAGTGCTGACCGCCATGCCGGTCTGCGTCCCATCCCTGCCGGGGATGGAGGATGCCGGCGCTGTCATCGGCCCTGAAGAGGTGGAAGATGCCTATGACCGGGGCCTTGCCTTTCTCCAGGGCGAGCAGATGAATTTTCCGGGCGTGGTATACGGGGATGAGACCGTCCATGAAATCACCTGCCATGGGCTGCGGGCCGGAAAAGTGTTGACCGGCCACTTTGGCGGGGATGATGCTGCCGGGCTGAACGCCTACGTGGCCTCGGGCATGACTGCGGACCATGAAACCACCACAGCAAAAGGGGCTCTTGCCCGGGCCGAACTGGGGATGTATGTCCAGATGCGGTACGGCAGTGCCTGGCTGGATCTGCCCAATCTGCTGCCGGCCATCACAAAACATCCGGGCATGGATACCCGGTTTTTCACCCTGGTAACCGATGATGTGACCCCGGCCACCATCAGCAGGGAAGGCCATCTTATCCGGGTGGTCAGAGAGGCCGTCCGCCTGGGATTGGATCCTGTCATTGCCCTGCAGATGGCCACCATCAATCCTGCCCAGCTGCTGGAGCAGGGGCAGTGGATCGGGTCCCTCACCCCGGGGCGGGCCGCTGACATCCTGGTGGTGGATTCCCTGTCCGGATTCGAGATCGAACAGGTTTACACAGACGGCAAACTGGTGGCGGAACACGGCCGGATGGCAGTGGATATTCCGGGCTGCCAGTATCCGGACTGGGCAGTCAACACCGTCCACCTTGACCCGTTGTCGGAAAATGATTTCAAGATTGCCTGCACTGCCGCCCCCTCAATAACCGCCCGGGTGATCCGGCTTATACCCGGCAGCGTGAACACCTTGTCCCAAACTGAAAAACTGCCGGTCACCCATGGACAGATCCAGGCAGATCCCCAAAAAGATATTGCAAAGGCTGCCATGTTTTACCGGCATAAACCAGGAAAAGATGCAGACAATTCGCGGTCTCTGGGCCTGGTGTCAGGCACGGGATTTAAAGCGGGAAGTGCCTATGCATCCACGGTTTCCCATGACTGCCACAACCTTTTGGTGGTGGGAACCGATGATGCAGCCATGGCCCTTGCCGCCAACACCCTGATTACCTCCAGAGGCGGCATCGCTGTGGTGGATAGCGGGCAGATCCTGGCCCACCTGGCATTGCCTTTGGGTGGCCTGATGTGTCTTGAATCCGTGGAAACAGCGGCCAAAAAGGTGTTTGATATTGAAAAGGCCATGCAGCAGATCGGATGTCCCCATCCGGCCTTTGAAATGACCATGAGTCTGATCGGTCTTGTGGTTCTCGGAGAACTCCGGCTGTCCAACAGGGGCCTTGTGGAAATGAAAGGCGGCAATCCCCCGCAGCTTGTGGATCTGTTCGTTTCCTGATACCGATAGATGGTACCGGTTTCCGGCAGCCAGCCGCTCCCCGGATCCGATCAAGGCAATCCCGGCCAGGCAGACGGCTATCCGTAATTCTGGATCTCAAACATGCTTTTCTCCTGATCTCACAGGTGTTTGATCTTTTTTTTGTCCTTTTTGTGATAGATATCAAAAAAGATCACACTGTTGTTGGGGATGGGACCGCAGTGCAGCCGCCGGTTTTCCTTGAGACACCTGGCACACCAGTAATAAATGATGCGGTAATCGCGCCTGCCAACATATTTTTTGAGCCTGCCATGGTATATGCCTTTCATTTTTCCATCTGCACCTGACGGATCAATCAGCAGCCGGTCAATGGTTTTTCTAATGCGCTTGTACCCTTTGGGATCGGTTTTTTGCACCTGTACCAGCTTGCCGGCAAACAAGTCAGTGGGATAATATTGATGATTCACGGCAAATGCCTGGAAACGGGGATTGTTCATGACTATTTTTTTACATGACGTCACTTTTATGTCAAGACGTAAAAGCTTCCTGCGCTGCAGTGGCTGGATTAAAGGATATTGCCACCGGAGAAGGGGATCTGACCATGCGGCTGAAAGTGAAAACCAATGATGAGATAGGGGAACTGGCCCAGTGGTTCAACTCCTTTCTGGACAGACTTCAGGGTATTATCCGGCAGATCACCGAGGGAATACAGACCCTTTCTGCAGCGTCTGTCCAGTTGTCAGGTATCTCGGAACAGATGTCAAAAGCGGCCCTGGATACATCTGAAAGGGCCACCGGGGTGGCATCCGCATCCGAGGAAATGAGCACCAGCATGACCACGGTGGCAGCGGCCATGGAAGAGTCTGCCACCAATACACAGACAGTTGCTTCAGCAGCCGAACAGATGTCAGCCACGATCGATGAGATCGCAGGTAATTCAGAGCGGGCAAGGGCCATTTCCGAAACCGCAGCCCAAAAGGCGACAGACACCTCCGGCAAGATGGCCCAGCTGGGATCAGCAGCCCAGGCAATTGACAAGGTGGTGGAAACCATTACCGACATTTCGGATCAGGTGAACCTGCTGGCCCTGAACGCCACCATTGAAGCAGCACGGGCAGGAAAAGCCGGAAAAGGATTTGCCGTGGTGGCTAATGAGATCAAAGACCTGGCCGGACAGACCGCTCAGGCCACACAAGATATCAATGAAAAAATCGCCACGATCCAGGACACCACCGCCATTACGGTCAAAGACATCGATGACATTACAAAAATTATCTCCGAGGTCAATGAAGTCGTGTCCGGTATTGCCACGGCCGTGGAAGAGCAGTCCGCAGTAACTTCGGAAATTGCCACCAATGTATCCCAGGCTGCCCAGGGGATCCAGGAGGTGAATGTCAATGTGGGACAAAGCGCCACAGTAGCCACGGAAATATCTTCGGACATCGGTGCGGTGAGTACCACTGCCGGTGAAATATCCACCAGCAGCGAACAGGTGCATACCAGTTCCGAATCTTTGTCAAAGCTGGCCAAAGAGCTGAAAACCATGGTGGGACAATTTAAAATTTAAAAAAGAGAGCAGAAAGGGTTAACCAGCAGACAATCCTCCGCAGCTTGTGGATCTGTTCGTGTCCTGTTTTTCAGATTTTTTGGCCAACAGGGAAGATGGCCGAAAGTTTGAATACAGATATCAGGCTTTTGTTCATGTCCGGGTATACAGCGGACGTCATAGCCAATCAGGGATTACTGGATGCCGGGGTGGCATTTATCCAAAAGCCGTTTTCAATGGTGGACATGACAGAAAAGGTGCGGGAGGTTTTGGATTCTGCTTCGGGTAAAGATTAATGGGCACGGTTTACCAAAAACAGGTGGGCGGGGGATGCAATCTGATTGCGGGGTCCTTCTGGCAGTATATCGGTATGCTGATTTTGATGGCATTAGTGGCCTGGTCATTTGAATCCCGCACAGCTGTCTGGACCATAGAGCTGGTCCTGTCTCTGGCATGGCTGGTGTGCGCCCTTTCGGTAACAGCCATCCTGTTGCTGATGTATATGATTCGGGAGGGAGAAACCGCACAAACCGGAATCAAAGGATCAGCAAGGCATAGATTCCAAATCATCTGATGAAATTAGTCATGGTTTTGGCAACTGTCTCTGGCGGCGGGAATTCCTCTTTCGCGTATCCGATAACCTTCATGATCCATGCCATATTTTTGCCTAAAACCTCCATAATCTGTTTGCCCTCAGCATCCTGCTCCATTTCTCCAGGGTTAAGGCCATGAGCCACGTTCCAATAATTTGAAGAGGGCATAATCATTTCGGAGTAGTTGATATAATGATTAAGCGTCTCAAGCGTGGAGATTCCTCCGGACCGCCTGACGGCAGCGACAGCGGCACCGACTTTATGCCGGAACAGCCCTCCGTTGACCGAAGATACGAAAAAAGCCCTGTCAAGAAAGGATTTCATCGTCCCGGCCACACCGGAAAAGTGAACTGGAGAGCCGAGCAGAAGGCCGTCCGCCGCTTTGATTTTCTGAATCCATTCATTGACCGGATCGTCTTCGATGACACAGGCTTCATTTTGATTTTGCACACAGCCGTGACAGGCTATGCAGCCCTGGATCTTTTCTTTTCCGACCAGGATCATCTCAGTCTCTATCCCTGCTTTTTCTAATTCAGCGAAAACCGTGTTCATAGAACAGGCGGTGTTCCCTTTTTTTCTGGCACTGCCGTTAAATCCAATAACTTTCAAACTCAGCCTCCATTTGTATTTTTTTTTAATGGGAAAAAATACTTAATTTACAATAATCAACTTTTTTGCACTATGCAAGCCCTACACAGGTTAACAGGGATAGTCTGTGGTTTTTTTCACCAAAAAAATGGAGGGTATCCTGGAAGTAGTCTTCGCCTTAAATTACCTCGGTTTGGTCTGCCAGTCTTTATTTCCGCTCACCAATAATAAAAGAAGACTACGTCCACTTTGATAGATTAAGCCGGCATATCCTCACAGCTGTCAAGGCCATTGACAGCTGTATCAATTGATCAGATCCGGCAGCCCTATCAGGGTTTGTATTTCAAAATCCGGTTTGCCTGGCAGCCGTTCCTTGCTTTGGCCGAATCGGTTAACCCAGGCGACATTAAACCCAAATGCTGCGGCGCCTGCCGCATCCCAGGCATTGGAGGATTGAAATATGATTTCTACGGACTGAACAGACAGTTTGTCAACAGCCAGCTGATAGACTTTAGGGTCCGGCTTGAAAATCCCGATATCTTCAATGGAAAGATTATAATCAATAAGGTTTTCGATCCCTGAATTTTTTATCGCGGCATCAAGCATTGCCGGAGTCCCATTGGATAGAATGGCCAGTCTAAATCCCCTGTCTTTTAAAACAGACAGTACTTCAGGCACTTCCGGATAAGCGTCCAGGCTCAGGTAAGCATTCATCAGATCATCCCTGAGATTTGTGTCGGCTATCCCGTGCATGTCAAAAGAAAAATCAAGGGCATCCAAGGTGACCTCCCAGAAATCGGCATGTTGTTTCATCAGGCTTCTCAACCAAGTGTACTCCAGCTGTTTCGTCCGCCAGAGCACGGATACCTGGTCAGCCTTTTCTCCCAGCCGATCACGGTGTTTCCCGACAGCTGAATGAACGTCGAAAAGGGTCCCATAGGCATCAAACACACAGGCTTTTATCCCGTCAATCTTATTTTGCGGTGACATTAAGATTCTCCTTAACATTGTCTGAGGATTTTCAAAAAAGGCCTGTCCCGGCTCCAGAAGTATTATTTCAGGTAGAACCGGAGCAGGTCTTCATTCGGACAGATACTTATTGATTCTGCGCCTGTCTAATCATTTCCTGCATGCCTTCAACTGGCGCTCCGGTTGCATCAGCCATCCGGTCCATGAAATTGAAAAGTGACGCG